>JAVRPX010000386.1:0-27190 GCA_032161985.1 Mycobacterium sp. | reverse complement strand
CGAGGTACTCGTCGAGCGGTTGACGACACGCGCCACGAACCCGTACGGCAAGAATCCCGCGCAGGTCGAGGAAACCCTCGGCTATCTCGAAACCGTCGAACCGCTACTGCGGGAGGCCGCCACCCTTGAGGTGGTCACCACGGTGCCCGTCGCCCAGGTCGCCGATATCGTTCTGGCGCACTGTCTTTGAGAAGTAGACCCGCCTGAAACCGTCCTGTAGCGCGCGGCCCGTTTCGCGGTAGCCATGCCGGGGGTAGAAGGTGAGGTTCTCCGTCATCGCCTCATTGGTGTAAAGCCGGACTTCGATCAACCCGAGTTCGGCCGCATCACATTCGGCCCGCTCAAGCAGCAGCCGTCCGTACCCGCTGCCTTGGACGCCGGGAGCGACGGCGATGGTTTCCAGCAGAAGATGGTCGCCGCGGCCCTCCGTCACAAGCGCACCGACGATGGCATCGTCACTTTCGAGCACCCACACCCGGGAATGCTCGAGCGCCGCGGCGTAGTCGGCGGTCATCGGGGCAGGCGGACGTCCGATGCGCTCGATGTACTTCGTATAGGCGTCGGCGATCAACCGCTGGATATCGGTCAGATCGGCCGTGGTGGCGCGCCGTATCGACGTCCTATCCATGGTTGTCAGCCTAGGGTGAACCCGTGCGCTCAGAACCCAAGTGCTGGCTCACCGACATGGACGGCGTCCTCGTTCGCGAAGAATACGCCCTTCCCGGCGCCGCGGAATTCCTGCAGCGCCTGGTCGAGCGCGAAAGACCGTTCCTCGTGTTGACCAATAACTCGATCTTCACACCGCGTGACCTGTCCGCCCGGCTGAAGCGTTCCGGGCTGACGGTGCCGGAGGGCTCGATCTGGACGTCCGCCCTGGCCACGGCGACCTTCCTCAGCGATCAGTTGCCCGGCGGCTCGGCATACGTCATCGGCGAGGCCGGGCTGACCACCCCGCTGCACGAACTCGGCTACACGCTGACCGACGTCGACCCCGATTTCGTCGTCCTCGGCGAGACCAGGACGTATTCGTTCACCGCGATCACCAAGGCGATCCGCTTGATCCTGGGCGGCGCGCGATTCATCGCGACCAATCCCGACGTCACGGGTCCGTCGGCTGAGGGCCCGATGCCCGCCACCGGCTCCGTCGCCGCCATGATCACCAAGGCCACCGGCCGGGATCCCTACTTCGTCGGCAAGCCGAACCCGATGATGTTCCGCAGCGCGCTCAACCGAATCGAGGCGCATTCGGAGAGCACCATGATGATCGGCGACCGGATGGACACCGACGTCGTCGCCGGCATCGAGGCGGGACTGGACACCATCCTGGTGCTCACCGGATCGACGACGGTCACCGACATCGAGAAGTATCCATTCCGGCCCGGCCGGGTGTTGGACTCCATCGCGGATTGCATCGAACTCGTTTGATCCCGGTCGAACTCGCGCCCAAAGTGACGGCTTCGTTGCGCGCTATGAAGGACCGCGGCATGCCACCGCCGCGGTGTCATAAGGGTGTGGTCCAAAGCGCGATCGCGGGTGGGGTGCGACGGCTCATCGAGGGCGCGCTACCCGGCGGTGTGCGGCCGTGGGATCTGGCCGAGCTGCAACGGCGGGCCGCCGGACTCGGTGAGGTGTCGTCCGCCCGAGCGGTTTCCATCGACGAGGACGTGTTGGTCGCCGAGCTGCTACCCGGCGGCCAGCGGATCCTGTTCCGCGACGTCGACGACGAATGGCGGCTGGTGCGCTTCGCCGACGACGGTGACGTCAGCATCCGGCCCGAGACCACCCACCGAGTCGAACTGCGCGGCTGGGGAGCGGATTCGGTGTTGGCGGCGCTGGGCATCGCCAAACCCGACAGCGTCGAGCTGGAAGTGGTGTCCGAGGACCTCGGTCAGGGCGAGACGGAGACTTCGTATCGCTATCAATGGACCGAGGGCGGGCGATCGATCCTTGCCGAAGAGATCAAGAACGAGATTTACGACGGCGCCACGCCCTATACGACTTATGTTCGGGGTGTGATCGTCGACGGTGACCGCGGAGTGTTGTTGACCGGCAGGGACGACAGCGCCCTGGTCATCGAGGGGTGAGTGCGGTGGCCGACATCGAAATGATCGGGGTTCCGTTCGACGGCTACGGGCGCGCCGGACATCAAGCACGCGCGGCGGGTGCGCTGCGCGACGCAGGCCTGCGCGACGCCTTCGACCATCACCACGTCATCGACGACGACGACCTCGCGCTGCCCGATCCGGACCCGGCCCGCGGCGCGACGACCAGCCTGATCAACGAACCAGCGCTGCTGGCCATGACAGAGGCCCTCAATCGCAAGGTGGGGACGGTGGTGGATGCAGGCCGGTTCCCGTTCGTCTACGGCGGCGACTGCTCGATGCTGCTTGGCATCGTGACCGGCCTGCGCGATCACGTCGGGGACGTCGGGCTGGTGTTCATCGACGGCCACGAAGACACCATGCCCCTGGACGTGTCCGAGGACGGCGAGGCTGCCAACACCGAGATCGGGCTGCTGCTCGGGCTGACTGGCCGGCTGCTGCCTGGCGAACTCGGTGATCGCCTGCCCGCGCTGCGGCCCGAACAGCTGGTGGTACTTGGCCCGCGTGACGACGCGTGGCGGCAGCAGTTCAACGTCGGCACGCTCGCCGATTCCGGGGTGTGGATGGCCCCGCTCGCCGAGGTCGCCGACGACCCGGCAGGCACCGGACGACAGGCGATCGACCAGCTGTCGAGTCATGTCAGCCGGTGGTGGCTGCACGTCGACCTCGACGTGCTCGATCCGATTGAGTTCGGAGCCCAGGGGCTGCCCGACGTCGACGACGAACCGGGCGGCCTGACGTGGGAACAGCTCACCGACCTCGTCATGGCGCTGTTCACCGGGCCGGCTTCGTGTGTCGGCGGCAGCCTTGCAATCTACGACCCGGACCAAGACCCCGACGGCGCCGATGCCGCGCAGATCGTGGCGTTCGTCCGAAACGTGTTGGTACGCCCGACAATAAGTCCATAGTCAAGGAGCCCGGTTGGCCGAACCGATCGACGAGCATTTCACCACCACCGTCTCCGCGATGAGCGGATCGGGGGGTAAGCGCTCGCGCGAGGATGCGATGCGCGACGGTTCATCGCTGACCGTGGAGCACTGCCTGGCGCTGTTCGACGCTCAACTCGGCAGCCGCCACCTCGATCTGGCCGCCCGCTGGTTGCGGTCGCAGGGCAAGGCGTACTACACCATCGGTTCGTCAGGGCATGAGGGCAACGCTGCGCTGGCGGCGGCACTTCGTCCCACCGATCCCGCGTTGCTGCACTATCGCTCGGGCGGTTTCTTCCTGGCCCGCGCCGCCCAAGCCGGAGGTCGAGATCCGTTGCGCGACGTGCTGCTTGGGCTGGTGGCGGCCACTGAGGAGCCGATCGGCGGCGGGCGGCACAAGGTGTTCGGCCGCCACGACCTGAACATCATTCCGCAGACCTCGACCATCGCATCGCACCTTCCGCGGGCCGTCGGCGTCGCGTTCTCCATCGCGCGCACCAGAAAACTGGGCGTGGCCTGTCCATGGCCCGACGACGCCATCACAGTGTGCAGCTTCGGCGACGCGTCGGTGAACCACTCCACCGCGGTCGGCGCCATCAACGCCGCGCTGCACTCGGCGTATCAGGGTGTGCCGATGCCGTTATTGTTCGTCTGCGAGGACAACGGGATCGGAATAAGCGTCAAGACACCGCGTGGATGGATCGAGCACACCTACGGAAACCGGGACGGGCTACGGTATTTCTACGCAGACGGCTGTGATGTGGCGGCGACGTTCGACGCCGCCTCCGAGGCGGCCTCCTGGGTGCGTGTACAACGTCGGCCAGCGTTCCTGCATCTGCGGATGGTCCGGCTGATGGGGCATGCCGGTTCAGACTACGAGCCGGCGTATCGCCGTCCCGACGAGATGGCCGCCGATTTCGACCGGGATCCGGTGCTGCGCACCGCGAAAGCATTGACCGATGCCGGTGTGCTGACCCCAGCGGAGGTCCTCGAACACTATGAGGCCAAGCGCGCCAACGTGATTGAGCTCGCCGGCCAGGTCGCAGATCTGCCACAGCTCGACAGCGCGTTGGCGGTGATGAAGCCTCTGCACGACGGCCTCGAGGAAGCCCTCGCTGCGTACCCGGTGTCCCTAGCCGCATCGGTCAGGTCCGGCGAGCCGGATGCGCCCCTCACCGTCGCCCTCGCGATCAACCGAGCGCTGCAAGACATCCTGGACCGCTACCCGGAAGCGATTATCTTTGGCGAAGACGTCGCCCGCAAGGGAGGTGTGTATGGCGTCACCCGCGGTCTGCTTGCCAAGACGAGTTCGGCGCGTGTATTCGACACCCTGCTCGACGAACAGTCGATCCTCGGCCTCGCGCTCGGAGCCGGGGTGTCGGGGCTGCTGCCGATACCGGAAATCCAGTACCTCGCTTATTTTCACAACGCCGCGGACCAGATTCGCGGAGAGGGCGCCACGCTGCAGTTCTTCTCCAACCGGCAGTACCGCAACCCGATGGTGGTACGGGTGGCCGGATACGGCTACCAGAAGGGCTTCGGGGGGCACTTCCACAACGACAATTCAATAGCCGCAATGCGTGACATCCCGGGCGTCGTGATCGCGTCGCCTGCGCGTCCGGACGACGCCGCCGCGATGTTGCACACCTGCGCCGCGGCGGCCAGGGAGGCGGGTGTGGTGTGCCTCTTCCTCGAACCGATTGCGCTGTACCACACACGCGATCTGTACGACGGCGACGACGGCTGGCTCGCGGCGTACCCGAGTGCTGGAGTTCAGATCGGCCGCGCGCGCACCTACGGCGACGGGACGGACCTGACGATCCTCACGTTCGGCAATGGGTTGCGTATGAGCCTGCGGGTAGCGCGCAGGCTCGAAACTCTCGGTATCGGGGTGCGTGTCGTCGACCTGAGGTGGCTGGCGCCGCTGCCGGTGAACGACATGATTCGCGAGGCCAACACCACTGGGCGTGTGCTGATCGTCGACGAGACCCGCGCCACCGGAGGCGTGGGCGAAGGCGTCCTCGCTGAGCTGCTCGAGCACGGCTACAGCGGCGCGGTCGACCGCGTAGCCGGCAAGGACAGCTTCATCCCGCTGGGCGATGCTGCACTCGAGGTGCTGCTCTCGGAGGACACCATCGAAGCCGCAGCGATCAAACTCGCCGGTGCAGGCGCTTGATAGCTTGATCGGATGACCGGCGCACCCGACGCAACCCGGCCCCTTGCCGGGGTGCGGATCGTCGAGATCTCGAGTTTCGTCGCGGTGCCGTTGGCCGGGATGACGTTGGCTCAGCTCGGTGCCGAGGTGATCCGCGTCGATCCGATCGGCGGCGCCGCCGACTACCACCGGTGGCCGGTAACCGGCGACGGCGAGAGCATCTACTGGGCAGGCCTGAACAAAGGCAAGCGATCGGTGGCGGCCGACGTTCGCTCGGCCGAGGGCCAAGACCTCGTGCAGCGGCTGATCGCCAGCAGCGGCGTGTTGGTGACGAATGTCGCGGGACGGCAATGGCATTCATACGACACACTGACCCGGCTGCGGCCCGACCTAATTCACGTCGAGGTGTCCGGGCGCGCCGACGGCGGCACTGGCGTGGACTACACCGTCAACGCGGGAATCGGATTTCCGATGGTGACCGGTCCCGCCGAACTTGCTAGACCGGTGAATCATGTTCTGCCGGCGTGGGATGTCGCGTGTGGCATCTACGCGGCGCTGGCCGTCGTCACCGCGTTGCGGCACCGCGACGCCACCGGGCACGGGCAACGGCTCAGCATTCCACTGGAGAACGTCGCGCTGGCCACCGCGGGTAATCTCAGCTTCTTCACCGAGGTCATGGTGAACGGCACCAGCCGCGAACGGATCGGCAACTCGGTCTACGGCCAGTACGGTCAGGACTTCACCAGCAGCGACGGGGCGTCGTTCATGATCGTCGCGCTCACCGGGCGGCACTTCCGCGACCTGACCGAACTCACCGGAACGACGAAAGCCGTTGCTGCGCTGGCTGACACACTCGGCGCTGACTTCACCGACGAGGGGGAACGGTACCGCCACCGCGACGCGTTGTCCGGCTTGTTCTCCGAGTGGTTCTCACAACACAATGCCGAGGAGATCACAGCCGCGTTGTCGGCGACCTCCGTGTTGTGGGACCGCTACCGCACGTTCGCCGAAACGGCCACCGACGACAGGGTGGCCGCGAACCCGATGTTCACTCACCTCGACCAGCCCAGGATCGGGCAGTACCTGGCACCGGGGCTGCCGCTTGAGATCGACGGCGCCTACCCGCCCGCCGTCGCCGCACCGGCGCTCGGCGACGACACCGCCGCTGTGCTTGGGGAGTGGCTGGGGATGACTTCGGACGAAGTCGGCCGGCTCACCGAATCGGGCACCGTGGCATGAGCGCGCTGCTCAAGCTGCTCGACCTGGAGCCGGGCGCAGACGCGGACAGCTGGGTCGGGCCCGGCAGTGGCCCGGCCGGAAAGCGTTCCTATGGCGGGCAATTCGTCGCGCAGAGCCTGGCCGCCGCGTGTCACACCGTCGACGCCGACCGGCCGCCGACCAACATGCACCTGCAGTTCCTGCGCGGCGGCGAAGCCGGTGACCCCGTCGAGTACACGGTGGCCCGGGTGTTCGACGGCAGGACCGCGGCCGCGCGCCGCGTCGACTCGCGCCAGGACGGGCGCCTGCTGACGACGGCAACGGTGTCATTCGCCGCCGAGCTGCCCGGCCCCGAACACGGGCACCGGTCCGACGTGCCTGGTGATCCCGGCTCCCTGCCGCGCACTGGGCCTGCCGGGCCTGCGCCGTCGATGCCGCTCGATGAGCTCGACATCAGGATCGCCGACGACACCTCAACTGGAGAGTTCGTGCGGCGATTGTGGTGGCGGGCAACGGTCTTGCTGCCCGACGAACCGGCGGTCCACACGTTGGTCGCGGTCTACGTCACTGACGTCTACATGATCGACCCCGCGCTGCAGGTGCACGGACATTCGATGAAGGCCCGCAGCCATCGCAGCGGCACCACCGACTCGTCGATCTGGTTTCACCGGCCGGTTCGGGCCGACGAATGGAATCTGCTGGAGTGCCGCTCGCCGGCCGCGGCGCGTGGACGCGGAGTTGTCAGCGCCAGCCTGATTCGGTCGGACGGCGCCATCGCTGCCACCATGACCCAGGAAGGTCTTATCGCAGAGCGGGAACCGACGTCGAACTGAGCGTGTCGAACCGGCCCTGCAGCCAGCGGCGAGTCGCGGTGACCAGATAGGTGAGCAGCACCCCGACGGCAATCGACGCGACGACGCCGACCGCGGGGTGTCCGGGGAACAGCGTGTACACCTGGTAGTGCACCAGGTAGGTGTACAGCGACGCCTCCGCGACGATGCCCGTGGCGACGGTCAGCGCCGAGGCGCACCGAACAGTCGGCAGCCAGATGAGCAACACAAGGCCGCCGAGTACCAGTGCCTCTCGCAATGTGCTGTCGAAATACCCGTGCAACGCCACGATCAGCACGAGCGTCACGGCCACTCGCTGCAGCGTCGTGGACGCCTTCGCCGCCGCCCAACCGATCGCGAAGAACCAGAACGCCAGCATCGTGAACCACGCCTCGCGGCCCAGGTTCAATCCGAGGATGTCGTAGCGCAGTGCCAGACCCAGCACTAAGAACCCGGTCGCGACGGCGAACGGGTGAAGCCGCTCAAGGCGATCCATGGCAGGCACCCAGAAGACGAGGGCCAGCGCGACGAGTGTCCACACGAGCACCTCGACGAACCACAGCCGACCGGCGGTCATGCTGTCGTGGGGGCCGAGGAATTTGTTGGCCAGCAACAGATTCGTGGGGTGATAGTCGTCGGTGAGCATCAGTGCGATGACGATCCACGCCACAGCAGGGCCCGCGATCCAGGCGATCGTGTTGCGCAGGTGCCGCACCCGGTCTGTTCGTGGCACCGGCGTGAGGCAGAACCGGCCGAAGTTGTATCCCGCGATGCCCAGCAGGAGATGCGCGCCGCCCCACAGCTCGAACAGCCCGGCGTGCGAACCGACAATGAGCAGGATCGCGACGGCGCGCAGGGCGACGCTGGTTTCCAGCGTGGTTCCCCACCATGTCCGACGGCGGGTCGGCTTCGGCGTGCGTTCCAGCTCGCGCAGAGGAAGCTTCTGCCAGTCGGGGGGCAGCCGGCCCAGAGCGTGTTCTAGCCGTACCGACATCGTCACGTAGGACAGTGAGTTGCCGCCCAAGTCGACAAAGCTGGCGTCTGGATCGATGCTTTCGGCATCGATCTGCAGCACGTCGGCGAACAGCTCACGGAGGCTAATCACGCTGGGCTCGTCGGTGTTCGATGCGTATGCGAGGTCGCGCACCCGCTGGTAGTCCGGCTTGCCGGACGGCAGAATCGGCAGCTCCGCTACCGTGACGGCCTCCACGGCGCCGGCCGGGACGCCGGCAGCGGCGGCGGCGACGCGTTGAACCTCACCCTCATCGTGGCCGGCAGCCGCCACGGCGAGGCGGTCGTCGGCCTCGGTGCAGAACGCCGTCACACCGTGGTCACGCATGGTGGTCTCCACGTGTTGCAGGTCGATCCGCAGGCCGTACATCTTGACGAACCGGCTGGTGCGCCCGATCACCTCGTACAGCCCATCGGGACCGCGACGGGCGATGTCACCGGTGTGCAGCGCATCGACGGTCTTGCCGAGCGCCAAATCGGCAGGCCGGTATGCGTAGCCCATCATCACGTTGGGACCGCGGTACACCAGCTCGCCGACGTCTTCGTTGTCCCACCCGTCGCGCGGTTCGACCGTGATCGATCCGCCGGGTATCGGCATCCCGATGGCGCCAGGGTGCGTTGAGGCGAGTTGCGGTGGGAGGTAGGCCATTCGGGCGCTGGCTTCCGTCGATCCGTACATCACGAACAGATCCCAGCCCTGTCGTTGGCCCAGTTCCGCGAATCGGCGCACACGATCGGGTGCCATTTGGCCGCCGGCCTGGGTGACGTACCGCAGATGCGGTAGATCCAAGATCTCCGCGCCGACGCGCTCGAGCAGCTCGAAGGTGCAGGGGACGCCGGCGAACGACGTGCCGCCGTGCCGGCGGAACAGCTCCCAGAACTGTTCGTCGACGACCGAGTGATCGGTGAGCACCAGGCCAGCACCGCGCAGCAGGTGGCTGTGGATCACCGAAAGGCCGTAGCAGTACGACATCGGCAGGGTGGTTGCGGTCCTGTCGGTTTCGCGGATGTCGAGGAACTCGGCGATGGTGGCGGCGTTGGACACCAGGTTGGTGTGGGAGAGCCGGACCAATTTGGGTGACCCGGTGCTGCCCGAGGTGGACAACAGCAAGGCAAGGTCGTCGTGCAGTGTGCGGCCGCCACGATGGCGGTGGTGGATTCCGGTGCCGTCAATGACGATGTCGGGTTCATACGTCTGCGCGATCGCCGTGTGGTCCCGTCCTGCCGGGACAGGCGCCACGACGTGGCCGCCCGACATCGCCGCCAGGTAGCGCACCAAAGTAGCCACGTCGTTGCGGGTTTCGAGCAACACCAGGCGACGAGGCCCATCGAGTTCCTGCGCGGCGTCGGCGACCGCGTCGGCGAGCTGGTGGTACGAGAGCTGCTGCGTGTCCGTCAACACGGCCACCAGTTCGCCGTGGCCCCGGAGGTGGTCGAGGACCCCGCTCATGCGAGGACGACCCCGTAGCCCACCACCTCTAGGCGCACCTTGGCGTCGATGGCCGGCGGGTTGAGGCTGTGCTGCCGCACGATGATTGGGGCGGTGTCACCGGCAGGGTCGATCGTCAACAGCACGTCGTGACCGAGGAACTCGGTGGCAATCACCGTTCCAACGCCGTCGAGCTGTTCGCTGTCCGAAACCATCGTCGCGACAAGCTGTTCGGGCCGCAGCACGAGCGTGGCGGGTCCGTCGGCTACGGGCGTTTCAACGGGGATGCGGCCGAGCGCACAGCCGGCGACTCCGGACGAAACGGTGCACGGCAGGGAAATACAGTCGCCGAGGAACTCGGCGGTGAAACGGTCGTTGGGCAGCCGGTACACGTGCTCTGGTGTGCCGACCTGCGTGAAACGCCCGTCGCGCATAACCGCCACCTGATCCGCGATCGACAGCGCCTCCTCCTGGTCGTGAGTGACCAACAGCGTTGTCACGCCCGCGTCGGTGAGCAGTCCGGCCACCGCCTTACGGGTCGACGCACGCAGCCCGGTATCGAGCGCGCTGAACGGTTCGTCGAGCAGCATCAGGACCGGGTGTCGGGCGAGTGCACGCGCCAGCGCGACGCGCTGCTGTTGGCCCCCAGAGAGTTGGTGCGGGCGGCGCGACGCGTACGACGCGTCCAGGGAAACGGTTTCGAGCAGCTCACCGACGCGGGCATGCACCTCGCTGCGGGCGATACCGCGAAGTCCGTATGCGACGTTCTGCCCGACGGTCAGGTGCGGGAACAGCGCACCGTCCTGCGCGACGTAACCGACGCCCCGACGATGTGGTGCCACAACACTTTCCGGGCTGGCCACCTGTCGTCCCGCAAGGATGATCGTTCCCGCGTCAGGTGTCTCGAACCCGGCGATCAGCCGCAGCAGTGTGGTCTTGCCGCAACCCGACGATCCGACGACGGCAGTGGTGGTGCCCGGTTGCAGAGCGAGGTCGATGTCGTGCAGCACCGTGTTTGTGTGGAAGGACTTGTTTAGTCCCTTGACGTCGAGGATGGTGGTCGTCATAGTGCGGCCGCCTTCGTCGACTGCCGAAACAGCACCAGTGTCACCGGGATGGCGAGCACCACCAGCACGAGCGCGTAGGGGGCGGCCGACGCGTAGTCCAGCTCGCTTGAAAACGACCAGAACCGCATCGACAGCGTCCTGGTGCCGGTCGGTGCGAGCAACAGTGTCGCGGTCAATTCCGTTGCGACAGCGACGAATACCAGCGATGCGCCGGCCGCTGCAGCGGGCGCGGTCAGTCGCAGTGTGACCCGCAGGAAGGTGGCCATTGGCGAGCTGCCCAGCGACCGGGACGCCTCTTCGAGGCTCGGCGGCACCTGGGCGAGCCCGGCCCGCACGTTGACCAGTGCGCGCGGCATGAACAGCAGCACGTAGGCGAACACGATCAGCGCGATGCTCTGGTAGAGCGGGCGGGCGAGGTGGATGGTGACCGTCACGAGCGCGAGGGCGGTCACGATCCCGGGAAGCGAGCTGGTGACGTAGTTGGCGCCCTCCACGGTTCGCGCCAGCACACCCCTGGACCGTACGGCGACCCATGCGACGGGGAACGCCAGCATCGTGGTCAGCACCGCCGCGACCCCGGCCAGCCCGATGGTTTGGCCAAGCGCGGTGCCGATGTCGCCGAGCACCCACACCTCGGCGCCGCCGATCCACAGCCAGCGCAGGATCGTCCACACCGGCACGCCGAGCGCCAGCGCGGCAAGCGCGGCCAGACCCGCCTGCGCGGCTATTGTGTTGCGGCCCAGGCGGACAGGGGTAGCGGCGCGTGGTGCGCCTGCGCCGATGCGGGCGAACCGCACGCTTCCGCGAGCCAGCGCCTCGGCTACCAGCAGCACCAGGCAGAGCAGAACCAGTACGCCGGCGAGCATGCTGCCCGCAGCCCCGTCGAAGGTGACCTGGAACTGCTGGAAGATCGCGACGGTGAAGGTGTCGAACCGCAGCATCGCGAACGCGCCGAACTCGGCGAGCAGGTGGACGCCGATCAGCAGGCCGCCGCCGAGGATGGCCAGCCGCAGCTGCGGCAGCACCACCCGGAAGAACACGCCTGCAGAGTCGGAACCCAGCGCACGGGCCGACTCCTCGACGGCGGGATCGAGCCTGCGCAGCGTCGCGGCCACCGGTAGGTACATGAACGGGAAGTACGACAGCGATGCCACCAGCACACCCGCCGGCAGCCCGTGCAGCGACGGGATCACACCGACCCACGCGTAGCTGTTGACGAATGCCGGGACCGCAAGGGGCGCGACGAACAACGGACGCCAGAACGCCCGGCCGGGCAGATCGGTCCGCTCCACCAGCCAGGCCACACCGACACCGATGACCACACACAGGGGCACCGTCACCACGACCAGGGCAACGGTGTTGAACAGCAGCTCGCCGACCCGGGGCCGGACGACGAGGTCGTAGGCCTTCGTCCACCCGACGGACACCGCCGCCCATGCGACGTATCCGAGAGGAATCAAGGTGATGGCGACCAGGATCGCGACCGTGGCAGTCACCAGCGGGCCGGGTCGGGAGGCCTTATCAGACCGCGGGACCGACGCCGTCGGGAGCGAAACCGGGGGAGCGACCACCTATAACAAACCAGCCTTCGTCATCAGGTCCGACACCTTCTGCGCGTCCAGCGTCGACGGGTCCACAGCCGGCGCCTGCAGCGTGTCGAGCGGCGGCAGAGCAGGGTTCGCGGGCACTGCGCTGGCCACCGGGTACTCGAACGAGGTGCCCTTCTCCAGCTCTTCCTGGCCGGCCTTGCCGGTGACGAACTTGATGAACTGTTGCGCCTGCTCCTGCTTCTTGCTCGACTTCAGCACCCCGCCGCCCGACAGGCTGACGAACGCACCAGGGTCCTCGTTCTTGAAGTAGTGCAGCGCCGTATTACCGCTGCCCTCTTTGGTATTCGCCTGATCGCGGAACCAGTAGTAGTGGTAGATGATGCCGCCGTCGACCTCGCCTGCGTTGACGGCCTTCATGGTCGCGATGTTGTCGTTGTAGATGACCGCATTGGTCTTCATGCCTGCCAGCCATTGGGCGGTCGCCTGCTCGCCCTTGAGCTGAAGCAGGGCCGAAACGATGGCCTGGAAGTCCGCCTTGGCCGGCGCACCGCCCCACCGGCCCTTCCATTCGGGCGCCTGAAGATCCAACATCGACTTCGGCAGTTGGTCGGGCTGCAGCTTGGATTTGTTGTAGACGAAGACGGTGGAGCGCGCGGCGACGCCGGTCCACTTGCCGGTCGCCGGACGGTATTGCGACGGAACCTGATTGATGGTCTCGGCGTCGAGATCGGCGAATAGCCCGGCGCGCTCGACGGCGGCCATCGCCGGGGAGTTCTCGGTCAGAAAGACGTCGGCGGGCGATTTGTCGCCTTCGGCGACGAGCTGGTTGCCTAGTTCGGTGTCCCCACCCTGCCGGTAGGTCGCCTTGATGCCGGTCTCTTTGGTGAACGCGTCGATCCACTCCTTGGTCAGCGACTCGTGCTGGGCGTTGTAGATCAGCAGCTCGTCGGACTCGCCGGCACCCGAGCACGCCGTTGCACCGAGGACCACGGCCAGGGCTGACACCGATGCGGCGATCCGGCTCCAACGTCGTCGCATCCAGTCAGTCCTTCCGTAGGGGTATTTAGCTGAGCGTTGCCTAACTGAACTTACCCTTGGCTGACCTCCAATCTGCTGCCGCGTCGGAATCCGGTGGGGCCGCGCTCGCCGGTCTCGCCGTCCGCGCCGGTGACGATGTTCTTACGAGATCGTCGAACCCGGCTTGATCTTGAAGTGGTGCGGGTAAGTCTTTCCTCAGGTCAGGGGTGAGTGACCCATTGGCAACAACATATGAGGACAGGCGAAAATGACAATGTCAGTTACTGCCGTGCGCCGCGGCTTGTTCGGCGCCTTTGCCACTTGCACGCTCGGGGGCCTCGCCGCCGCGACGATCGCGATTCCGTCGGCGGCTGCCGAGCCCGGATGCGCGGCGAGTGACTTCTCCCGCACGGCCAGCGGGGTGCTCGCTTCGGCGGGCGGGTGGTTGGACACGCATCCGCAAGCCAACGACGTGCTATCGGCGGCGGGTATGCAGGGGGCAGGGGCGGAGAGCTCGGTCCGGGATTACTTCGTCGCCCATCCGACCGAGTACCAGGAGCTACGCGGCATCGCGGCGCCGCTGATCGATATGCAGCGCAGCTGCGGCCCGGCGATCCAGCCGATGCAGATCGCCGCGCTCTATACGGCGTTGTCCCAAGGTGGCGGGCCGATGTAACGCCGACAACGCCGCTATAGGGCCACTGTGTCGGCGTAAACGAGACGCTCGATGGGGACTGGATCGATCGACGGCTCCGGCGTCCCGGGGTCGTCGGCGTCGAGGACCTCGTATTCCTCCACCAGCACGCGCCAAATCGTTGACGAGCCGGGTGTCTGTAAAGCAGGCAAGCCCAGGGCGTCTCCTTCGGGCGTGCCTGATCCGGGTGGTAGGGGCAGGGCGCCTGTCCATGTGGCCTTCAAGCTCGCGTTGTGGACTGACGAGGCGCGAATCTCGTTGCGGTAGGACGTTTCCCAGCCGAGGTCGCCGGCACCGGGTGCCAACCGCTGCACGGAGATCCGAACGCGGCGTGATTGGCGGACGATGGCTGCGACCTGCGCGTCCGTCCCGGTTGGCGTGTCGGCGGTAATCCACTCGCTCGGGCTGAGGTCGCCCGATGGGGCACCGAGGTAAGGGTGCAGCACCGAGATGGTTCCGGTCAGCGTCACCTGAATGCGCTCCGCGCCCTGCCGGCTGACCGTCAGGGTTCGCGTCGGCAGCGGCTGCGCCCAGGACGTCACAGCAACGCTGGACAGTGTCTTGCCCAGCAGTGAGCTCGGCTGATATCGCGCGACGGCCAGCCGCACAAACGGCCACAGCGCGGGGCCGTCCTCTAACGCCACGTCGACAAACCAGCGCCCAGAGTCGTTGTCGTACTCCGGTTTGTAACCGAACACTCGGACCACCGGCAGCCCGGCATGATCCACAAGCGGCACGTCTTCGGCCACCGCGACTGGGCGCGCCGGCGTCGGATCTATCGGCAGCGGCGCCTGATTCACGGCGTTTAGCAGCAGTTCGCGCAGCGGCACCAGCGGCGGGTTGGTGGCCGCCGTCAAGCCGCCGACGTCGCCGCCGACGACGACGATCGGATCCTTACCCCACAGGCTCGTCGCATTGTCACGCACCTGCACTGCTTTGAGCCGTGAGTGGCCAGGGTTTTCCGGATCGGGCTCGTACGGGTTGAATGTCAGCACACCGAGCAACTCGCCGTCGCCGGACGAGAACCACGGCCGCGACACCCAGATCCGTACGCCGGAACGGCGTACCGACCGCAGTGCGAACGGTTGGGCCGGCTCGACCATTCGCTCCCAACACAAGAGCGGGACGGTGTCGAGTACGTCCACTCCTGCAGGCCGGGAGCTGCTCGGGATGTCGAGGGTGACGGGATTACCGCCAAGGGACGGGTCGTCGTCTGCGGGTACGTCGGAGGAGTCGAATAGTTCGCGGTAACGCGTCGTTCCGCTCGGGGTGTAGGTGACGACGCGGTGGTGTGTGTCGGGGAACTTCTGGATGGCCGCGTGAAGTCCAAGGCTGCCTTCGGCGAGGTCGATACCGGCCGCAGGTGGCTGGAAATCGGCGAGTCCGAGGACGCCCGAGCGTTCCCTCGGCCCCACCGCGGAGTTGACGACGACGTCGGTGTGAGTCACCTGCTTCGGTCCGGCCATGGCCAGGTCATCGACGGTCTCGGTCCATGACGCCCGCAGTTGCAGCCGTTCTGTGCTGGGGCCGTGCATGTCGACGACACCGGTCAGGGTTACGACTCCGCGGCCGGGTGGTCGCATCAGCATCCGCAGGCTGATCAAGCGGGGTGGGGTGACCGGGCGTGGCACGGCGTGGACAAGCAACAGATCGGTGGACGGGGTGAGCCACCACGTCCAACCGCTTGCGGCCGCACGGATCAGGGCTTCGGCCGCGGCGAGCTGGTCCTGGGTGAGACCTCCGTCAGCGCCCGGCGCGAGGACGCTCGCCAGCTGCGATCGCCACATGCCGAATCGGTCGAGGTCGTCGCGGCGCACCGAGCTGGACAGCCACGCGCCAACCGACTCTCCGCGCGGGACTGTTACGTGCACCTCGTGACCGACAACGTGTGCACCCAGGCGGGTGGACGGGTCGTCGTCGCGATCGAGGAGGAGCCGCAGCGGCTGGAGATCCGGCCATGTGCCCGGGTACGGAATGGTCACCGACTGCAGGACTTTCGGCTCGGTCAGCGCATGTGGAGCGCCGGCCTCGTAGAAAACGAGGGTGATTCCGTTCGCGTACGGATCGGGCAGGTACGGCAGTCGCAGTGTGTCGGTGTCGTGGACGACGTACTGTCCCTCGCCCAGCGGCGTCCCGCGGGTTAGGGCGATGTCGTCAAGCGTCGTCGCGGTGTCAGGATCGGCGCCAGGCCTGCTGACGAGCGCGATGCCGGGTTGGTCAAGCGGGTCGTGCGGGTCGTCGGGATTCGGGGCCTGCTGGTCGAGAAAAGTGCCCTGCTCGACGAGAGCGAGCCGGTACAGCCGGGTCACCTCGGCGGCATCGCCGGTGCCGACTGCGGCGTCGAATCGGCCAGCGGCCTCGGCCTCCAACTGGGTGGCCTTGGGGGCGGCGATGTGCCGCTGTGACGTCTGCTGGGCGTCCAGCTCGTGTTCGTCGGCGAGACCCGAGCGGACGACGAGGCGCGAGAGCTGCTCTCCGGTGCTGAGCTCGCGCCGCGGAACCACGGCCGGGAACGGCACGGGGTCCCACCGAAGGTAGGGCCGCGGTAGCGTCACCGTCCGCAGCGGCAACTCAGCTGCGGCGGGTTCTGCTGCGCCGGCCCGCGCCGCCAGCCGGGCCAGGATGAGGGCATCGGTGGCTAGCTGGGGTCGGACACGTAACGGTTGTCCCAACTCGGCGAGTGTCCGAGTGGCGTCCACAACCTCGTCGAGTGGGCTGCGTGATGGTTGCTCGGCCTTGGCGGCATGGGACCGGGCCAGTCCGAGCATTAGCCCGAGGGTGCGGTCGGTTTCTGTGTCGCCTGTTCGCATTTCGTCGGGTAGTGCCGCGATCTCGCCGTCGACGGCTGCTGGCCGGATCGGACGCTGCAGGTGCCTCAGCACGGGCTCGCGGAGGTTCTCAGCGAGGCTCGTCGCGTCGCGTAGCGCGTAGGACCGTCGGAGCCGGTCGAGGTGTGCCTGTGAATCGGCGATGTCCTCTAAGGTCAGTTCGCGCTCAATCACCCTCTGCGGCACGGTGTTTCCGGCGAGGTCGACGCCGAGTATCCGGAAGGAGTACGACGTGCCGTAGCGAAGACGCGGCAGCGAACCTGGTTCGACGCGGCTGTGTGTGTGGATGCCGTCCGCCGGGTCGTCGTCGTTGGCCTGCGCGGCGTTGTCGACGACGGCTTCGGTGCTGCCGTCCTCGCTGGGCGGCTCCACGTGGACGACGACCTTTCCCGGTCGTGGCGCCGACAGACTCCACCCGTCCCAACCGGCGATGACCTCGTGGATGTAGAACGGCCCGCCGGGCACCTGTGGATTGTGGTTCAGCGCGGACAGTTGGAGAAATCCGACATCTTGGATGTCGTCAAGGACCGTCTGTTCTGCCGTTCCCAGTACGGTGACCCGTCGCCGATGAAGGCTGTGCCAGTCATTCGTGACGTCGTCCCACACCTCGACGCGGATGCCGCGGACGAGGTCGTCGTAGAGCAACTCACGCAGTCCGTCGTCAGCGGCCAATTGCTCGGCGGAGGCAACCCGGGCGCGGGTGACTGCCGAGCGCCCCAATCGCGCGATAGCGAATCCGTTGGTGCGCAACGTCGCCGGCGCCGATGTGGCCGGGTCGCCGTTGGCCTCCACGGCTAGGCGGCGGATCAGCCCGCGGTAGTGCTGGTCGAGCTTGAGCCCGGATGCGTCCGGGTCAAGGTCGAGCACTCGCCATGTGTCGTCGGCGAGCGGCAGGGCACCGGCAACCCACTCGGGTGACGACACGGCCCGGAACGTCTCGCCCGCAACGGTCACTGAGGTTCGGCGGGGCGGCAGGACAGTGAGTTCTGCGTCGTCGGGCGTGGTCAGCGTGACAGCGATCCAGGTGGCTCCGGTAAGAAGAGCCTGCGGGTCGGGGTCGTCGATGACGAGGTCGATCGCGAGGCCCAGCTTGCGCAGCAGCACTGGCGTCGAGCCGAATCCGCCCGCGCGTTCGTGGAAGTCGCGCTCGGGGATCGGAGGGCGGGGCCGCTGCGGCGGGTCCGACAGCGGCTCCTTTCGTGGCGGCTGCTGCGGCTCGTCCGGGCGCTCGTAGTAGCGGCGCGCGGCGTGTGCGTCGAGGAGCATCTGCATCTGCGGCCCTGCACCGGCCACACCGCCGGCGGCGACGAGACTGTCCAGCCGCTGGGTCAGTAGATCGTCACCGTCGGTGTCGTCGAGCAGGATCTCAATCGCAGATTGGGTGTCGGTGGTTTCCGATTGGTACGGAGGCAGTTTCGGCCCAGTTTGGAGCTCTTCGCGGCTGACCGACTCGGTGAGCGGCCCGACGGTTGTCACCGCATCCGCGGTACGTTTCCGGAGGATCGTCGCGTCGCGTCGCGTGCGCTCCTCTTGCCATGCTCGGAGACGCCGCAGGGCTGTGCCCTGATCGAGCTGGGCGATCGCGTCGAGTGCGGCTTCGGAGACCGGGTTGCCTTGGACGGCAGGACGTTTCGTGGGTGCCGCGGTGGCGGCCGACAGGTGCAGATCCACAGCGTGATCGCTGAGTCGGGATGCCGGAAGTGAACGCCATTCGTCCTGGGAGTACGACGGTGTCGGGAAGCCCGCCACCGGCACCGTCGGCGGTAGACAGGCCGCCCAGGCGGTCGAATCCGGTGCCGGGTCGGACACCACGCGCAGCGGGATCTGTCGGCCGGGATCCACCGATGTTGTCAGCGTCAGCGTGCTTGCCGCGAGGGTGGCAACCCAATCCGCGACGGCCGGGAAGTCGGCCAGAGTCGCTACGTGGTCCGGGTCCTCGGCTGGCGGTTCGGGCACCAGTTTGTGGGTGACGAAGGCGGTGAGATGCGCCTTGGCGTCGGCGGCCAGGGCGATTGGCAACGCCGTGAGTAGAACGGTCGCGGTCACCGCCGCCTCCTGTGGTCGTGCGAATTGGCGTTCATGGCACCGGGAGTGGGGCGAAGGCGTCGCAATAGGCGGCCCAGTCGGCGTTGGTGCCATCCTCGTCGGGCGGCATGATCTGGCGCATCGTCGGGTCACCCTTGGAGCCGGCGAGGCGTCGCTCGACGCTGATCTCAACGGACGCCGAGAAGAAGAGCACCTCCACTTCGACGACCAACGACGCGCGGCCGATCAGCTTGCCGGTGTCGAAGTCGTACTTGAGGGATAGCTCGAGCGTGATGGAGGCGGAGATGAGGCCAAGCACGTCGACCTCGCCGCGGATCCGGAAGTATGCGGTCAGCGACCCCTTGTCACCTTCGAGGCGCAAATAAACGCCGACGGCCACCGACACCGAGCCGGACGCCACGCCGAGGTCGACCGACAGGCATGCCACCGCCTCCAGTCCGATTTCGAGTAGCACCAAACCTTTTGGCGATGCTCGCAGCCCTACCCAGCCGCCCCCGCCGATGCACATCACCGTGAGCCGGAACGGCGCCTCCTTGGCGCAGAAGTGGAATCCGACCGTCACCGCGTCGCCGAGGAACGGAATTCGTGCGTCCGCCCCCAGGGCGATGTTTTCCAGGCTAAAGACACCGATGGCCACATTCGGCAGCGCGAGGTCGAAACCGGCGGTGGCCCCGTCCGGCGAGATATCGACGTAGGGCGGGTCGCTGAACCCGTCGAACGGGATGAGGCTGCGCAGCCGGTCGACGAAAGCCAGTGGGCCGAGGAACTTGATGTCGCCGAAGACGACGTCGACCTCGGGCTTGCCGCTGGAGCCTGCGTGGAATCCGATGCGCTGGAAAGTCAACTTCATCAGGGCGGCATCGCGGTCGCCGATGAGGTTGAGCTCGAAGTCGGAGAGCTCGGCGAGGATGTCGACAACCGGCGGGGCGCTCGCCGAGGCCCGCACCTCGACGGCCAGCGTCAATGCGGTTTCGGGGTGGTGAGGGGCGAAGACATTGGGAACCGCGTTGCTGAGGTTCCACGCCTTGATGACGGGATGCCATTCCATGCGCGCGGTGACGGCCGCGCCCGGCTGCAGCAGTCCGAGCATGAACTGACGGAGCGTGTTGATGTCCTGCGCGGTCGTGATGAGGGTTTGCAGGGCGGTCAGCGGCTTCTGCAGGGTGGAGCGGACAGCGGCCGGGAAGCCCGGTGTGCCCAGGTCGGGCAGGAGCGAGTCGACGTCGGCTTTGAGGGTGGCCAAGCTGTTTACGAGAACTTGGATATGCGGGTCGTCGGGGTTGGCGGCTAGCGCGGCGGCAGCGCTGAGAACGTCCTGGACGTGGGTGGGGAGGGCTGCGTGCGGGTCCAGTCGGGCCTTCGCGGCCTGCGCGATCGCGCTGGCGCCCTGATGCGCGGCGCCGGCGACCTCGGCGGCCATCCGAGTCTGCGCCTGCTCGAACGCATCGCGCAGCCGCGTCGCCTCGGCGAGAACCTTGTTCACCGCATCGAGGGCCTCAGTGACGAACGCCGGGGCGCGGTCGAGCGCCCCGTCGACAAGGAGATCGAGGAGTGAGAAGAGCCCAAAGAGCTTGGGTAGTGCGCCCTGAAGGAAGGTCGTTGGGTCGAACTGCCCGGCATTCAGCCCTCCGCCCGCGGTGCCGTCGTCGCCAACGGCGCCTAACGATCGGGAGAGCCCACGGATCTGCATGTTGGGTGCAATAAATCCCCCGGAGCGGTCCGTACCCGTGGAGAAGTCCACCGCAGCGGCCGGGCTGGTCAGCTTGAGGACGAGCTCGCCTTGATTGCCGGGGTTTCCGGCAGGCGGGTCGCCAGGGCGGCGGGCGGGCAGGCCGTGCAGCAAATACGGCTGTGTGTACGCGAGGTCAACTGCGGGAGCCTGCGGGGCGAGGTGCCGCATCGCCGGGACGATTCCGCGCACGGCGGTCAGGTGTGGGCGGGACGTGACGATGACTCGGTCGATGTCGCCGTCGAACACGAGGTGGGTGACCTCGACTGCGGTGTCGCCGTCGTCCACCGGCGTCGCCATGGCCACCTGCTGGCCTTGCCCACGGATCTGGTTGATCGGGCCGAGCGTGCCAATGGTCTGCTGGTACATCGGCGCGACCTGCGCCTCGTTCTGGATGTAGGTCTGCCGGCCCTCCTTGAGGGCGTTGACGAATACGAGCGGCGCGGCGAATGCGCGGCCCTCGCCCGCCTTGTCGACCGTGGTGAGGGTGAACTCGTAGGGCTTGCCGCCTCGGCGCGGAACGAACGGGCGGTCGTTGCCCGGATCGTCCAGGTCAGGTGTGACGATCGGAGAGACCGTCACCGAGGTGAATGGGTTGTCTGCATCGTTGTATGTGCGCGTCGGTTGTTTGACGATGATGAAATAGCGCTGCCATAGATGCGCAATTGGTGTGCCGCGCCGCCCTATTCGGCGTTCGCTGAGCTTGACGAGCAGGCATCGGTGGCCGAAGGGAAACAGGAAACCCGGATAGACGACGCGAACGTACGCGTCGCGGCCCATGACGGCGATGTGGCGGTAGTCGACGATGTGCAATGCGACGTCATCCCAAGTACCGGTCCAGTCAATCCACGCGCCAAGACTCGACAACGCAAAGTTCTTCACGCGCAGCGGCGTCGCGGCAGGCGCTTCCTGACCGCCGTAGGTTTGGTTGACGAGGGCGCGCCGGTCGAGCGGATCGAGTGACGTTGTGCCCCAGGTGTCGTCGGGCTGGGCGTGGTCGAGGTCTCGTGACCAGACCGCTCGCACGATGCGTTGGGCATCATCTACTGATCCGTCGGCGTCTGGACGCACAGTCAGTCGGCTGCGCCACAGCTCGACACGATCTTTGCGCCCGTCGGTGTCGGTTGGCCCGGCCGGATCCACGTGATGCTGGAAGGCGCCGCGCTCGCTGGGCGACACGGTGAGCCGGTACGGCGCCTCGATGGAAGTCTCGTCGTCGCGCGGATTCTCGGGTGGCATGCCGGTCGGCTCGGGGGGCCCGTCCGGCCCAGGCGCGGGTGTTGCGTTCGGGGAAACCCGCAGCGTCAGCGCCGCTGCGGCATCAAGAACGCCGGCAAGGGTGAACGGGATCCGCGTGCCCTCGGGCACGTCGAACACGAGTCGGCTTGGCGCGGCGGCCCGATGCGCCGCGTAGCCCGGCAGCGGGCCAGTACCGGTATCGACGGCGCCGTCGCCTTCCGGCAGACCCCACACCGTCGATAAGAAAGCCTGCTCGGCGACATGTTGCGGTGGGAAGTGCAGGATCAGGCGGGCGTCCGCATCCGCAACGATTTCAGCGGGTAGGTCCTCAGGTTCGACATGGCAATTCCGTGCTTCAAGCCGAATATCAATGAGGTCCTCGGCGCGCAACAACCGCGCATCGACGGGGCGCGGATCTTCGCCGCGGCTGTTGTCGGGCCCAGGTGTCATCGGCGTCCCCCAATCGCAGTCACACCGGGCGGCACCTCAGAATTCAGCACCACGCAGGTTCGAGGTGACCACCAATGATCGATGGTCTCCCCAAAAGATCATCCCCGCCCGTGAACCGGAAGAATTAGCGTAGACAACTACTCGATTTCTGGTCGCCAGATCACCAGCGCCGCACTGGCTAATGTGCTTGCCCATCCGCCAAACAGCCTCCGCGCCAACGACCTCACGACCGTTCCTTGACCTTTGCGTGCGGTCGTGTTGCGGATGACGCTCGGGCACATCTACGTCGCCCGACTGTTAGCTCCGCTCAATCAGCGACGTTTGCGATGACCGTTCGCGCTTCGTCGCTCGGGAGTGAAACAGGCTGGCCCGTTGTGCGCATTCTTGGCGCGCGGATGAGCCGGATCGTTGCCCATCCGCAGGAGTATCAGGAGCTGCGCTGTACCAAGCACTCTCCAGGGGTCCGACCGGGCCGAAGTAGCGCCTACATGCGGCCGTGGCGACTGCGCACAAAGCTGTACGCGCCGAAGGCCGCGATACCAAGAGCGGCCACGACGAGTAGGACTTTTCCGAATGGAGCGTGCCCGAGTGTCTTGACCGCGGCATCGAGGCCTGACGCCTTCGAGGGATCGGCCTGCAGGGTCGCGACGATCACAAGTACGCCAGCGCCCCCGAGCACCAGACCCTTGGCGACGTACCCGGTGACACCGACGGCAGTGATTCCCGTTCCGCCGGATACGCGCAGGTCCTTGAGGAACTTCTTCGATACGCCCTTGTAGACGTGGTACCCGCCGACCGCGACCAGCCCAATGGCCACCAGGATGAGGACGGCCTTGCCCCAGCCTGACTGCATCATCTGCGCGCTCAGCCCAGCGTTCTGCTGAGTACTTTGTTGACCGCTTCCCATCGCGAAGCGTGCGGCGGAAAGCGCAATCGCGAAGTTCACGATCGCAAGTCCGAGCGACTTGGCGCGCTTCCACGCGGGGGTGTCGTCCTGGTCTCCTCCGGATCGCTCGCCGGGCTTGGAACCGACAATCGCTTCGGCGATCCGCCACAGACCCAGCGCGACCAATCCGACCGCGACGACCCACAGAAGCACGGCGCCGCCGGTCTGACGCGCAAGCGTCGCCAGCGCGCCAGACTGATCGGCGTTGCCGCCGACTCCGAAGGCGATACCCGCAATGATGTAAGCGACGAGAACGTGCAAGACGCCGCTGATCGCGAAGCCGGCCCGGGCCGCGTACTCGAAGGCGTCGCTGTCGGTCGCCCTGTCAGCGACCCCGTGCATTGATTTGTCGGCCATGGCCCCGTATACCCGTTTTTTGACGCCTGCGAAACCGTGTGCGCGGCGGCTGTGGATGGATTGGCGACTGGGGACGACGGCGCGATCTGGTCCTTGCGCTGTCGGTGCCGATTCGCATGGTGGGGCCATGACGACGTGGACCCGTGCCGAGATCGGCGCACTCGGTGAGCAACTGGCCGTTGACCATCTGACATCTCTTGGGCTGCGCGTCTTGACGCGCAATTGGCGGTGTCGATACGGCGAGCTGGACGTCATCGCGGCTGACGATGCGGCCCGCACCGTGGTGTTCGTTGAGGTGAAGACCCGCACCAGCGACCAGTTCGGTGGCGTGTCCCAGGCCGTGACACCCAACAAAGTCCGCCGGTTGCGACGGCTCGCCGGGCTGTGGCTTGCGGGCCAGAACGGCAGCTGGGCCGCGGTGCGCATCGACGTGATCGGCGTGCGCATCGGCCATAGCCGGACGCCGGAGATCACCCATTTACAAGGTGCCGGCTGATGGCGCTCGGCAGAGCCTTCTCGGTCGCCGTGCGCGGCCTTGACGGAGAAATCGTGGAGATCGAGGCCGACATCACCTCCGGGCTGCCCGGCGTGCATCTCGTCGGGCTGCCCGACGCCGCCCTGCAGGAGTCGCGCGACCGGGTACGCGCAGCGATCACCAACTGCGGCAACAGCTGGCCGATGGCGCGGCTGACGCTGGCGCTCTCGCCGGCGACACTGCCCAAGATGGGCTCGGTCTACGATCTGGCACTCGCATCTGCGGTGCTGTCGGCCAGCGGCAAGAAATCGTGGGAACGACTCGAAAAGACCGTGCTGCTGGGCGAATTGGCGCTCGACGGGCGCGTCCGTCCGGTGAAGGGGGTGCTGCCCGCCGTGCTGGCCGCCAAGCGGGAAGGCTGGCCGGCCGTGGTGGTCCCCGTCGAGAACCTCGCCGAGGCCAGCCTTGTCGATGGTGTCGAGGTATGGGGCGTACGCACGTTAGGGCAATTGCACAAGTGGTTGACGGGGGCCGCCCAACTCGAGGATCGGATCGATGCTCCGTCGTCGGCGCCGGAGCCCGCCATCGACCTCGCCGACGTCGTAGGCCAATCGCACGCCCGATTCGCAGTTGAAGTTGCAGCAGCCGGCGCCCATCACCTGATGATGACCGGTCCGCCGGGTGTGGGCAAAACGATGCTGGCGCAACGCCTTCCGGGGCTGCTGCCGCCGCTGTCTGAGGCCGAATCGCTGGAGGTCACAGCGATCCACTCGGTAGCAGGTCTGCTATCAGGTAGCACGCCGCTGATCACCCGGCCGCCGTTCGTCGCGCCGCATCACACGTCCAGCGTTGCGGCTTTGGTGGGTGGTGGTTCGGGGCTGGCCCGGCCGGGTGCCGTCAGCCGTGCGCATCGGGGCGTGTTGTTCCTCGACGAGTGTGCGGAGATCGGGGTCAGCGCGATGGAGGCACTGCGAACTCCGTTGGAGGAGGGCGAGGTTCGGCTCGCCCGCCGTGACGGCGTCGCGTGCTACCCGGCACGCCTCCAGTTGGTGTTGGCCGCGAACCCATGCCCTTGTGCACCAACAGATCCGAAGGATTGCATCTGCGTGTCAATGGCCAAGCGGCGATACCTCGGCAAGCTTTCCGGGCCACTGCTGGATCGGGTCGACCTGCGCATCGAGATGCACACGGCGCGAGCAGGTGCGTTCGCCGTCGAGGACGGTGAGTCCACGGCTGCCGTTCGCGAACGGGTAGCGGTCGCGCGGGCGGTCGCCGCAGAACGCTGGCTGCCACATGGCATCCGTACCAATGCCGAGGTCAGTGGCGCACTGCTGCGGCGCAAGTTTCGACTGGATGCCGCCGCGATGGAACCGCTGCGAACAGCTCTGGACCGTGGCGTGCTCAGTATCCGAGGCGTCGATCGCACATTGCGAGTCGCGTGGACGCTGGCCGATCTCGCCGGGCGCACAACACCCGGAATCGAACAGGTCGGCACGGCACTGAGTTTCCGCCAGGGCGGGGGTGCGCGATGACCGATCCCGTCATGCGCGCCGTCGCCTACCTGTCGCGGGTCGTCGAACCGCCCAGCCCGCAACTCGCGGCGCTGGTGGCACGCGTGGGCCCCGTCGAGGCGGCCGACCGGGTGAAGCGACGCGCGCTCGATGATCACCTGATGCGCCTCACTGAGGCACGTCATGGGATCGACTGTGCTGCAGAAGATCTGGGAGTGCTGGAGCGACTGGGTGGACGCTTGGTCACATCCGCCGACGACGAATGGCCGCTGCTGGCCTTCACCGCTTTCGCGGGAGTCGACACGAAGCAGCGGCCGGAAGGGTATCCACCGCTGGCATTGTGGGTGATCGGCCCAGCGCGCCTTGACGAGGTGCCGGAACGCGCGGCGGCGATCGTCGGAACTCGAGCTGCCACCGTGTACGGCGAGCATGTTGCCGCGGAGCTGGCCGCAGGGTTGGCGGAGCGGGATGCGGCCGTAGTGTCCGGCGGCGCCTACGGCATCGACGGAGCGGCGCATCGAGCTGCACTGGCGGCCGACGGGTTCACCGTCGCGGTACTCGCAGGCGGCGTCGATGTCTCCTATCCTGCGGGCCACGCCACCCTGCTGCGTCGGATCGGTGAGGAAGGCCTACTTGTCACCGAGTACCCGCCGGGTCTTCGGCCACAGCGGCACCGCTTCCTGACCCGAAACCGACTCGTCGCCGCACTGTCGGGAGCCACCGTGGTCGTCGAGGCCGGTGCCCGGAGCGGCGCGGCCAACACCGCGGCGTGGGCAGGGGCACTGGGTCGCGGGGTCTGCGCGGTGCCCGGCCCGGTCACCTCGTCGGCGTCGGTCGGGTGCCATGTGCTGCTGCGTGCGGGCGCGACGGTCGTCACCCGCGCCGAGGAGGTCGTGGAACTCGTCGGGCATGCGGGCGAGCTGGCTACCGAGGAAGAACGCCCAACGTCGGTGTTGGATGGTCTCGCCGACAACGAACAACGGGTCTACGACGCGCTTCCGGCCCGCGGTGCGCGCACCGCCGACGAGATTGCGGTCGCGTCCGGTTTGCCACCAACGCAGGTGCTGGGTCCGCTGTCAATGCTGGAGATTGCGGGTCTGGTCGTCCGCCACGGTGGGCGCTGGAAACTTGCTCTCCGGTAGGTTGACGCCATGCACAGCGCGATGAGCAGGATCATTGCCTGTGCCGCGGCCAGCGTGCTGGCACGGTAGCCCGCCACCGCCTCGACGACGCTCGTATCCTCGATGAGGTCGGCTAACAAAGCGGTCGGCTCACGAGTCGTGGAGGAACAGTGGCAGGACGCCCGTTGAACACGTTCGAAGTGGTGCGCAGCGAGCAATTGACACCGCATCTCATCCGCGTCGTGCTCGGCGGCACAGGCTTCGACACGTTCATCCCCAACGAGTCCACCGACGCCTACGTCAAGATCGTGTTCGTCGAGGGCGGCGTCGACGTCGCCGCGCTGCCACAGCCGTTCACGCTCGACAGCTTCAAGGACTTACCGGCCGCGCAGCAGCCAACGGTGCGCACCTACACCGTGCGCCGGGTCGACACCGAGCGCCGCGAGATCTCCATCGACTTCGTCGTGCACGGCGAGCACGGTGTCGCCG
>JAVRPX010000385.1:0-3864 GCA_032161985.1 Mycobacterium sp. | reverse complement strand
GTGGTCTTGGCTTCGATGCACAGCCGCCCTGCCGAGTCTTCCATCAGCACGTCCTGAATAGGTTCGGCAAGAACGGAATTCAGTGATTTCAGCACCGCGGAGGTCAGCGTGTCGCGCATCCTGTCCGGATCGGATCCGGCGACCAGGCTGTGCGGGGTATGCAAACCGAACACGGTCAACGTCTGAGCGTCGGACTCACGCAGGCGATCCGACAAGATGCTCGGGTCGGCCAACGAATGGCAGTAGATCTCGCACGGCAGCGGATCCGGCACCACCCCGTGCTCGGCGCGGGTATAGGCGGTGTCGAGTTGGCTGAACGTCTCGTTGATGTGAAACGTGCCGCCGAACGCCTGCTCGGGTGTGACGGAGTCGTCGCGCAGCTGCGGTAGCCGCCGCAGCATCAGGTTGACCTTGACCTGCGCGCCAGGGGCCAGCGTCGGCTCCGGCTCACCCAACAGCCTGGCCAGCACGACCGGTGTCACGTTGGCCAACACAAAATCGGCGTGCACCCGATGTTCCTGGCTGTCGCGGCGATACCGCACGTCACCGTCAGGGTCTATCGCGTAAACCTCTGCACCCGTGAGGATTTCGGCTCCGTGACCGGCCGCCGCAGCGGCCAGCGCACCGCTGACCGCGCCCATGCCTCCGACCGGGACGTCCCAGTCGCCGGTGCCGCCGCCAAGCAGGTGATACAGGAAACACACGTTCTGCGTCAGCGTCGCGTCATCGGCGCGGGCGAATGTGCCGATCAACGCGTCGGTCGCCATCACTCCGCGAACCAGATCGTTGGAAACCGCGTCCGTAATCGCATGCCCGATGGGCTCATCGACCATGAACCGCCACGCGGCGTCGTCGCCGACATGCCGGCGCGCCTCGTCGCGGGTGCACAGCGGCTGCATCACCGTCGGCCACAGCCGGGAGGTGACGATGCTGCAGCGACGATAGAACTCGGCGAACCCCGCCTCGTCGCCCGCGGCGGCAACGGCCCCGAACGTCGAGTGCGGCCCGATCAGCAGTCCGGTGCTGCCCCCGGTCGCCGGATCAGGTGTGTACGACGAGTAGCGGCGGCGCACCAGCCGCACCCGGGCGCCCAGCTCGTCGACGATGCGCCGTGGCAGCAGGCTGACCAGATACGAGTAGCGCGACAACCGCGCGTCGATTCCATCGAAGGCGTGTGCAGACACCGCGGCACCCCCGACGTGGTCCAGCCGTTCGAGCACCTGAACCCGGCGCCCAGCGCGGGCCAGATAGGCGGCGGCCACCAGGCCGTTGTGCCCGCCGCCGACGATGACGACGTCTGGCCCCGTCATAAGGTCAGCCAGCCAAACTAGCCGAGGTAGCCCTCGACCTCACCGGCCGGGCGTACCCTTGCCTCTCGGGGATCGCCGCCGGTCTCGCGAAGCGCCCGACGCTGCCGCAGCAGATCCCAGCACTGATCGAGCGCGACTTCGACGGCGCGGAGCCGCTGATGCTCCTCGGATTCGTCGATCTCGTGGTGCTGCAGCTTGTCGCGAAGCTCCTTCTCCTCGGCGACCAGCTTGTTGACCTGAGCGAGAATGTCTTGGTCCTTAGCCACGGCTCCAGTCTGCCCGACTACGGTGAGTCCGGTGAGTACCAAGCCACAGATCGAGTTTCCCGACGGGCCAGCACCGACCGAGCTTGTGATCAAGGACCTGGTGGTCGGCGACGGTGCGGAGGCCGTTCCCGGCGCCAATGTCGAGGTGCACTATGTCGGCGTCGAGTACGACACCGGCGAGGAATTCGACAGCTCGTGGAACCGCGGCGAGTCCATCGAGTTCCCGTTGCGCGGGCTCATCCAGGGCTGGCAGGACGGCATCCCCGGGATGAAGGTCGGCGGCCGACGCCAGCTCGTCATCCCGCCGGAGCAGGCCTACGGCCCGGAGGGCGGCGGCCACCGGTTGTCCGGCAAGACTCTAATTTTTGTCATCGACCTGCTGGCCACCCGATGACGCGGTCCTCGGGATCGAACCTGCTGGGCACGCGCTAGCGCGGCCCGGGCAGCCGCAGCAGGAGTCGCACACCGCCAAGCGGACTGTCCTCCAAAGAGGCTGTGCCGCCATGCAATTCGGCCTGCTGGGCGACCAGTGCCAGGCCCAGTCCCGAGCCGGAGTGCGACGCCGTCGACCCACGGGTGAACCGGTCGAACACCACCTTGCGCTCTTCTTCGGGGATGCCGACGCCGTCGTCGTCGATCGCGATCTCCACCCCGGCGCGCGAACTGACCGCCGACAACTGCACTCTCGTCGCCCCGCCGTGTTTGACCGCGTTGGCGATCGCGTTGTCGACGGCCAGCCGAAGCCCCGCGGGCAGCCCGACGATGATCACCGTCGGCGCAGGCACCAGCGACACGTCCAGATCGGGATACACCCGCATCGCATCATGCGCGGCGCGGTCGAGGAGTTCGGTGATGTCGACCGGCACGTGGTCGTCGAACGTCGACAGCTCGCCCTGCGCCAGCCGCTCCAGCGCACCCAGCGTGGCTTCGATGCGCGACTGGGTGCGGATGACGTCGTTGACCACCTCTTTGCGTTGTTCGTCGGGCAGATCCAGCGTTGCGAGCACCTCGAGATTGGTCCGCATCGCGGTCAACGGCGTGCGCAGTTCATGGGCCGACACCGCGGAGAAGTCGCGGGCCGACGTCAGAGCGGCCTTGGTGCGGTCCTGCTCTTTCCAGATGCGTTCGAGCATGCCCTTGACGGCGTCGGCGACCTCGACCGCTTCGCTGGCGCCGCGCACATCGACATCCGGGTGTACGTCGCCCGCGTCGATCTGCCTGGTCTGCTGGGCCAGCCGTTTGAGCGGGCGCACCGCGAACGCGGCCAGCAGCCAGCCAAGGAACGCCGCGGCCCCGATCGCAAACCCAATGATGATCAGCACGCGTCGATGGAGGTTGTTGGTGTCGGCGACCGTAGCGTCGTAGGTGGCTCCGACTGCGACCTGCATCGGCTCGGGAACTCGGATGTCTACGGTGCGCACCCGGTAGCGCACGCCGTTGATGTAGGTGTCCCCATACCCGGCGGGCAGCTCCGGCAGGATGACGGTGGAGTTGGAAGTTACGTCCCCGCCCTTGCGGACGGTGATTATGGCGTCTTGGTCGTTTGGCGATTTGGGGATCTCGTCGAGACCGCGGGGTAGGAACGGAATCGCGAAGCCTGCCGCTTCGTCGAGTCGGCGGTCCAGCCGCTCCTTGCGGTCGTTGGTGATGCCGATCCACACGATGGTGCCGACGATGACGAGCATGATCGCCGCGGCGACCATGCTGGCGAAGGCCACGCGGGTGCGCAATGAGGGAGTGCGGCGGAAGTACCGCGAGAGAAAGTTCATTACTGCGTTCTCAACACGAACCCCACTCCGCGAACGGTGTGCAGCAGCCGCGGCGCACCGCCGGCCTCCAACTTGCGGCGCAAATAACCGATGAATACGTCGACGACGTTGGTGTCGGCGGCGAAGTCGTAGCCCCACACCAGCTCGAGCAGCTGGGCGCGGGACAGCACCGCGGTTTTGTGCTCGGCGAGCACGGCGAGCAGGTCGAACTCCCGCTTGGTCAGATCGACGTCGGCGCCGTTGACGCGGGCACGGCGGCCGGGGATATCGACCTCAAGCGGGCCGACCGTGATGGTCTCCGACGAGAACGTCGCCGTCGCCCCGCGCCTGCGCAGCAGTGCCTTTACCCGCGCGACCAACTCGGCCAGCACGAATGGCTTGACCAGGTAGTCGTCGGCCCCTGCCTCCAGCCCGGACACCCGATCGTCGACGGAGCTCCGCGCCGAAAGCACGCAGACCGGCACGTCGTTGTCCATCGCACGCAGCGCGGTCACCACGCTGACACCGTCGAGCACGGGC
>JAVRPX010000384.1:0-6443 GCA_032161985.1 Mycobacterium sp. | reverse complement strand
AGTCGCCGCAGAACGGGGCGGTCGTGTGGTGGCGCTGACGTTGCCCAACTCCACCAAGATCCGGCTTTCGTTCCTGTCCGGCTTCGTGCTCGACGGGCTGCCTGGCTGGCGCGAGACGATGCACCTGCCGGTGGCCGAGCGCATGCGGGCGCTGGCCGATCCCGATGTCCGCCGTCGGCTCAACGAGGGTGCCCACTCTAAGGAGGCCGGAATCCTTCGCGACCTTGCCAATTGGGAACGGCTCATCCTCGTGGAGACGTTCGCCCCCGAGAACGCCGACGCGAGGGGCCGCGCTGTCGGAGAAGTCGCCGCGGCCCGCGGTGAGGAGCCGTTCGACACGCTGCTTGACATCGTGATCGCCGACGAGCTGCGCACCGGGCTCTCGCCGCGGCCGTTCGGTGACGACGCCGCGGACTGGAAGGCCCGCGCCGAGGTGTGGCGCAATCGGGATGCGGTGATCGGCGGCTCGGACGCCGGAGCGCACCTCGACATGATGTGCGGCGCGATCTACACGACGTCTCTGCTTGGCCACGGCGTGCGCGAGCACCAGGTGGTGACGCTCGAGGAGGCGGTCCGGCTCATCACCGACGTGCCCGCCCGGCTGTACGGGCTGAAGGAGCGCGGCAGGATCACCCCCGGCTGGCATGCCGATCTGGTGATGTTCGACCCAGCGACCGTCGACCACGGGCCGGAGCGCACCTGCTACGACTTGCCCGCTGGCGCACCGCGTTTGGTCGCCGATGCCTACGGGATCAGCTCCGTCATGGTCGGCGGCGTCGAGGTCTGTCACGACGGCGCCGCGACAGGAGCGATGCCGGGCAGCATCCTGCGGTCCGGGCGTGACACCGAAACGGTCACCGCCTCATGACCAGCCGTGTGCCCGCCGACGAGTTCGACCCCGCCAAGCTGCAGGACGGTCTGCTGATGGCGGTCGAGAACGTGCACGAGAAGCTGCGCGAGGCACGGGAGAAGCATCGCGTCATGGTCGGCAACCCGATCATCGAAACCCCGGCCCAGAATCTCGATGCGTCAGGGGTGACGGCGCTCGGCTACGACGAGTGCCAGACCGTGCTGACCCATCCAGACGATTTCTCGTCGTCGATCTACGAGCACATCATGGGCCCCGTCATGGGCCGCACCCTGCTCGAAAAGGAAGGCGCCGAGCACCATTCGAGCCGGGCGCTGGTGTCGCCGCTGTTCCGGGCGAAGCTGCTCGATCGGTGGCGCACCGAGCTCGTCGAGGTCGTGGTGCACGAGTTGATCGACCGGTTCGCGCCGCGCGGCCGGGCAGACCTCGTCAAAGAGTTCACCTTTGCGTTCCCCGTGCAGGTGATCGCGCGGTTGATGGGTCTGCCCCGGGAGGATTACGTGCGCTTCCAACAGTTGTCGATCGAGCTGCTCAGCGTGGTCTACAACTGGGACATCGGCATGGCCGCATCCGCCACGCTGAAGCAGTATTTCGGCGAGATCCTCGCCGAACGGCGGCGAGATCCGCAGGACGACTTGATCAGCACGCTGGCCGAGTCCGAGATCGACGGCGAGCGGCTGTCCGACGACGAGATCTTCGCGTTCCTACTGTTGATCCTGCCTGCGGGGGTGGAGACGACGTACCGCGCGTCGGGCAATCTCCTGGTCGCCATGCTCACCGAGCCGTCACTGCTCGACACCGTGCGCACGGACCGCAGCATGCTGCGCGGAGCGATCGAGGAGGCGCTGCGCTGGGAGCCGCCGATCAGCACGGTGGTTCGGGTGGCGAGGCGCGACTGTGAGCTGGGCGGGATGGCGATCCCCGAGGGCACCAACGTCAGCGTCAGCGTCGCGGCCGCCAACCGGGATCCTGCGCACTACCCCGACCCGGACCGCTTCGACCCGACCCGCAAGAACATCGCGCATCTGACGTTCGGCGCAGGCCCGCACGTCTGCCTGGGCATGCCGTTGGCCCGGATGGAGACGACGGTCGCGATCAACGCGCTGCTCGACCGGCTTCCGGACCTCCACTTGGACCCGAGCGCACCGGCACCCTGCATCAAGGGTGTGGCCTTCCGTTCGCCCGCGGCGCTGCCGGTTGAATTCACGTCCGCGTAGCAGATCGCTCGCTAGGCTCCTCGATGTCAGGGTCACAACGCGGATCGGGGGACCCCACCATGGACAACCGTAAGTACGCCCGTGAAATGGAAGAGGCGCTTGCGAAGCAACAGGAAGAAGACGCCAGCCGGCTACGGGAATTCCCAGCGTTCGCGAAGTTCTCCGATAACGACCTGAAGCGTCTTGTCCAAGCATCACATCGCACTTCGACGTCCGGGCCATGGCCGATTATTCAGGAGCAGACACCGTCGGACTCCTGCTACATCCTGCTCAACGGGGAGGCGGTGGTGTATGTCGGCCACGACCGCGTCGCCGTGGTGGGACCGGGGGAAGTGATCGGCGAATCTGCGCTCCGAAGCGGGAAGCTGCGCAATGCGACCGTGACGACGACGGGAAAGGCCGCGGTTTTGCATATCGCCCGCGGCGACCTCGCCCGCTTACTCCAAGAGATACCTGCATTGCGCGAAACCATGGACGCGACTGTGGCGCGACACGTACCGGGGGCGGCAACGGCCGAACCAGGTTAGGTGCGGGCAAAACGCGAACTGCGGTGCCCAAGGGTTTGACTCTGAGGTCAACGGGCATACGAGGGTTCAATGGAACGCCTTAGCGGGCTTGACGCCAGCTTTCTTTACATCGAATCCGAGACAGTGCCACTGCACGTGTGCTCGGTCGTCGAGCTCGACACATCCACAATTCCCGGTGGCTACACCTTTGATCGATTTCATGACGATCTTGCGTTGAGGATCAAGGCGATGCCGGAGTTCCGGGCAAAGCTCGCCGATAGCCAGCTGAATCTGGACCACCCAGTGTGGGTCGAGGACAAGGACTTCGACTTGTCACGCCATCTGCAGCGGATCGGCCTGCCGTCGCCGGGCGGGCGCAGCGAACTGGCCGAGGTTTGTGCGCATATCGCGTCGACGCCGCTGGATCGAAGCAAGCCGGTCTGGGAGATGTGGGTGCTCGAGGGCGTCGGAGGCATGGATGCGCACGAGGGCGGCCCGCTCGCCCTGATGATCAAGGTGCACCACGCGGCGGTGGACGGCGTGACGGCCACGAACTTGCTCGCGCAGCTGTGCAGCCCGGAGCCTGACTCGCCGCCGCCTGACCCGGTGGAAGGGTCCGGCGACGCCACCGACCTCGCAATCGCCGCGGGTGGACTGGTGAAATTCTTGTCCCGTCCGCTGAACATCGCCAAAGCGGTGCCCGCGACCATGTCGACGATCGTCAAGACCGTGAATCGCGCACGCAGTGGCGAGGCGATGGCCGCACCGTTCAACGCTCCGACGACGCCGTTCAACGCGGAGATCACCAGCGAGCGCAGCATCGCCCTTGCGCAGCTGGACTTCGAGGACGTCAAGCGGGTGAAGAACCGGTTCGGCGTCAAGGTCAACGATGTGGTGTTGGCGCTGTGCGCCGGTGCGCTGCGCGCGTTCCTCCTCGATAGGGGAGAGCTGCTGGGCAAACCACTGGTGGCGGTGGTGCCCATGTCGGTGCACGACCAGTCTGATCGACCGGGCCGCAATCAGGTGTCGGGGATGTTTTGCAACCTCCAAACCGACATCGAGCATCCGGGCGAGCGGCTGCAGGCCATCGCCAAAGCGAATTCACGTGCAAAGGAACACAGCCGGGCCATCGGTCCGACACTGGTGCTCGACTGGACACAACTCGTCACCCGGGCGATGTTCGGATTCGTATTGGGCTTGGCGGCCCGAACACCGCTGATGCACACCGCGATTCACAATGTGGTCATCTCGAATGTGGCAGGGCCGCAAGACAAGCTGTATTGCCTTGGCGCCGAAATCAAAGCGCTGTATCCGCTCGGCCCGATCTTTCACGGTTCGGGTTTGAACATCACGGTGATGTCGCTGAGCGGCAAGCTCAACGTGGGCCTCATTTCATGCCCACAACTGGTTGACGACCTGTGGGGGCTGGCCGACCGCTTCCAGCTCGCACTAGACGAACTGCTTGGCTAGTCACCCGTGCGCTGGAACTTGTCCTCGAAATCACCACCGCCAGTGCACGCCCCTCCCGCCGCAACGGTCTGACTACCGCGTCCGGTGAGCAGCGCGATCGGATCGTCGATCTGCACGGGCATCGGATACTCCGCGGTGATGGTCACCTGCGCGGTACCACCGCCCGCGCACATCGTGGTGCCCTGTTCGTTGCGTGTCCACTTGTCGTCGGCGAACATCAACGTGACGGCCCCCCCGTCCGCATGGAACAGGCTCATGCACCGATCGCCGGTGCGAAGACAGTACGTATTGACCGTTAGAACCTTGCCGGGTACGACGTTGCCGTTCGTGAAGGTTGTCGTCTGGCGATAACTGCCGCGTAGCACGTCGGCAGTATTCGACACCCGCGGCGGCAAGACGGCCGGATCCGGAACCTTGTTGAGGTCGGGGTCGCCGGTGCGGGTGAACTTCACCGACCGCTTAGCGGCACACGCGCTGTTGGTGGAGGCGCGGATTGTTTCGCCGGTGAGTGTGCCGTCGGGCGCAGGCTGCAGTGTGTACACCACCCAAAGCTCGTCGGGTTTGTCGCCGCCGCAATCCGCGGAGGCGAGGCCTACGGCTACACAGGTGCCCCCCACTTGATCGAATGTCAGATTCGACAACAGGGCAACGCCGCCGTCACTGATGTTCGCCGCCGTCGCCATGCACCCGCCGGCACCACACGTCGAGCGGACGGCCCAACTGCTGGTAGTTGCAGGTGCGTTCGGGACCGGTTTGCCATCGAGGTCGGTCCCTGGCCCCAAGTCGGCACGGTAGTTGCCGGTGAAATCAGCCCCACCGGCGGCCGCGGTGGTTGGACCGGTGGGGGTGGAATCGTCATGCCCAGTGACCTCAACGATTGCGATCACGCCGCCCAACACGATCAGAGTGGCGATGAACACCAAGGCGCCAATCAGGACGCCGTGGCGTGGCCCCTTGCGCTTCGGGATGGGCGGTGCCGTTGGCACCTGCAGATTGGGTGCGCTGAACTGCCCGGGCGTGGACGGATACGGATACACGCCGTAAGGGGAGTGGCCCGGAGGCGACTGCATCGGGTGTGGCGGGGCAGGCCAGTTCGGACTGCTGCGGCTCACCGGGTTCAGTTGTGTTGGAACGGCGGCGGGTTGGCTGGTCGGTTCGGTGATGGCGCGTCGCGCGGCGGCGGCCATTTCGACGGCGGTGGGGTATCGCTCGGCGGTTTGTTTGGCCAGACCCGTTTCGATCACCCGGTCCAATCCCGGCGGAACGGTGTCGCTCGTCTCGGAGGCTCTGGGGGGCGGAGCGACCATGTGGCCCACCGCGACCTGCTCGAGGGTATTGCCGGGGAATGGTGGCTCGCCGGTGAGGCATTGATAGAGCACGCAGGCGAGGGCGTAGATGTCGGAGCTGGGTTCGATGTCGCCGGGGGTGTTGAAGCGTTCAGGGGCCATGTAGGCCCAGGTGCCGATGGTCGACCCCTCGGACGTCAACTTGGTGTCGTCCGCGGCGCGGGCGATGCCGAAGTCGATGAGGTAGGCAAAGTCGTTGTCGGCCAACAGAATATTGGAGGGTTTGACGTCACGGTGCACCAGGCCCGCTTGGTGGGCGCTGTGCAGCGCCCCCGCGATCTGCTCGATGATGTGCACCGCGCGTTCGGTCTTTAGCGGCCCGGTTTTCAGGAGAGTGTCCAAGTCGACACCGTTGATCAGCCGCATGGTGACATAGAGGCGTCCGTCGATCTCGCCGACGTCATAGATGGGCACGACGTGGGGATCGTCGAGGCGCGCTGCGGTCCGGGCTTCGCGGCGGAACCGCTTGTCGAAGTCCTCGTCTTGGGCGTAGTGGGGGAGCAGCATCTTCAGCGCCACCACGCGGTCGATGGTGGTGTCATGGGCGCGCCACACCTCGCCCATCCCGCCACGGCCCAGCAACTCAATCAGCTGGTAGCGGCCAAATGGCGTCCCTTCCACCGGCTCACGATAACGGCCAATCACCGCATCTGTGGGCGTGATAGCTGGGCCGCTGCAAATTCCGTCGTTAGCCGCCTTCGGGCCGTGGCCAAGTCTCGGGCAGACCGTGGCCGCCGTCGGCCACCAACACTGTCCCGGTGACGAACGAGGCCGACTCGTGGGCCAGAAAGAGCACGCACGCGGCGATCTCGGCCGGCGTGCCACTGCGCCCGATCGGTCCCGCCGCCGCGGCGGTGGCTTCGAACGGCAACTGCGAATCGGTGGAGATGTAGCCTGGCGCAACGACGTTCACGGTGACGCCGTCTCCGACGACCTCCAGGGCCAGTGCCCGCGACAAGCCCACCAGGCCCGCTTTCGCGGCGGTGTAGGTCGACTGACCCGGCATCGCGTTCACCGTGCCCGTGGTCGACCCGAT
>JAVRPX010000383.1:0-2993 GCA_032161985.1 Mycobacterium sp. | reverse complement strand
GGCGGGCAGCACCGCGCGGCCGCGGCGCGATGTCAGCTCGACGGGCTGTCCGCCGACGATGTCGAGCGCCACGGCGTCGACAGGATGGAGCTCGACGAACGGTCCGCTGTTGAGCTTATTGAGCTTGTCGACCTTGCCGGTCTTGGTCATAGTGTGCCATTGGTGCTGCAGCCTGCCGGTGTTGAGCACCAATGGAAAGTCGTCATCGGGCAGTTCGCGCGCATCCATGTGCGGGCGGGCGAAGAATGCCGCACGCCTCGATGGGGTCGGGAACGCCAGCCGCGGGCGGTGACCGTCCTCGTCGGCGTGCACGTCTTGGCTGACGCCGTCGTTGAGGTAGCGGATCGGATGGCGGTCGTTGTCGTCGTCGGGCGGGCATGGCCACTGCAGCGGCGTCTGCCGAAGCCGCGCGTAGCTGGCGCCGCGCAGGTCGTAGCCGGTTATCGGGTTGGCGAACCGACGGATCTCGTCGAAGACCTGCTCGCTGGACTCATAGTTGAAATGCTCGCCGAAGCCCATGTGCGCGGCGACCTGGCAGATCAGCTGCCAGTCCGGGCGGGCCTGCCCGGCAGGCGGGATGGCCTGCTGCAGCAGGGTGAGATTCCGCTCGGAATTGACCATGACGGCGTCGGATTCGGCCCACAGCGTCGCGGGCAGCGCGATATCGGCGTAGTGGTTCGTCGCCGTGGTGCGGTAGGCGTCCTGGGTGATGACGAGCTCGGCGGCCTCCAGCCCGGTGATCACGGTCTTCCGATTGGCGATCGTGGCAACGGGATTCGTACAGATGATCCAGCATGCCTTGATGTCACCGTCGGCGAGCTGTTCGAACATGTCGATCGTGCCCGGTCCGACTTCGGAGCGGATGGAGCCCGGTTCAAGACCCCACTCGGTCTCGACGAACGCGCGGTCCTGCGCGGAGAGCACCGAACGCTGGCCCGGCAAACCGGGCCCCATGTAACCCATTTCGCGGCCACCCATCGCGTTGGGCTGGCCGGTCAACGACATCGGCCCGCTGCCCGGCCGACAGATCGCACCGGTGGCCAGGTGCAGGTTGCAGATCGCGTTCGTGTTCCACGTGCCGTGCGTGCTCTGGTTGAGCCCCATCGTCCAGCAGCTCATCCACTCCCCCGCCTCAGCGATCATTCCGGCGGCGGTGCGGATGTCGGATTCTGGTATGCCGGTGATCTCCGCGACCCGGTGCGGCGGGTAGTCAGCCAGGAACGCAGGTATGGCGTCCCACCCGTCGGTGTGCTCGGCGATGAATTCTGCGTCTATGTCCCCATTTTCGACGAGCAGGTGCAGCAGCCCGTTGAGCAGCGCCAGGTCGGTGCCGGGTTTGATCTGCAGGAACAGGTCGGCGCGTTCGGCGGTGGTGGTGCGCCGCGGGTCGACAACGATCAGCTTCGCGCCCGCCTTGAGCCGGTCGGCCATCCTCAGATACAGGATGGGATGGCAGTCCGCCATGTTCGAGCCGATGACGAAAAACAAATCGGTGCAATCGAAGTCGGCGTAGGACCCGGGCGGGCCGTCAGCGCCGAGGGATTGTTTGTAACCGGTCCCTGCGCTGGCCATGCAGAGCCGCGAGTTGGATTCGATGTGCACCGTCCGCACAAAGCCCTTGGCCAGTTTGGTGGCCAAATATTGCGCCTCGATCGACATCTGGCCGGACACGTAGAACGCGACGGCGTTCGGGCCGTGCTCGTCGATGATCGCGCGCAGCCGCCTGCCTGCCTCGGCAACGGCGTCGTCGACGGAAGTGGGGACGGGTTCGTCGCCGCGCGTCGGGCGCAGCAGCGCCGACTTCAACCGGCCGTCGTCGGCGGCCATCATCTCGGGGTGCGTGGCACCCTTCGTGCACAAGCGGCCGAAGTTCGCGGGGTGCAGCTTGTCCCCGGAAACCCGCGCGATGACGGGATTGCCTGAGCCGGGATCTGCGGCGGTTTCGACCTGGATGCCGCAGCCGACGCCGCAATACGAGCACGCCGTCCTGGTCACCGCCACGCGTTTATGGTCTGCCTGGCCTGTTCCGGTTGGTTTCCGCCGACGTTATCGCGAAGATAACTCATACTCACCGCGTGACTAGGGGTCCGGTGAGCACCGTCTACGCAGCTCAGGCGGCGTGGCTGGTTGCGAGGGCTGCGCTACTTCTCGTAACGCTGGTCGGCTGCTCGTCCAACCCCGGGTCACCTGGCGTAACGGCGGTCGTATTCGACGGCAAAACGTACACAATCAACGGCCAAGTGTCCTGCGTCAATCAACCCGACGGCAAGCTACTCATCAACGCAGCCGAAGGCGGCAAGAAACTGATCCGCGTGCTGCTTGGTCAAGAGAATCGACTAGTTGTCGAAGCAGCCGGCTTCCGCTTTAATGCCGTCAATGGTTTCACCAATGACTCAAATGAGGCCTGGGCGACCAAAGTCGATAACACCTACACGATCAGTGGTCGGATGCCTCCCGATGACGGGCTGACAGCAGGGCATCAGTTCAAGATTGAAGTCACCTGCGCACAAGTCGAGGAGTTTCGACCGCGACCACCACGACCACCAGACATGCCACGAATCCCACGAGCATGACGACCAGGGTGCTGCGTCAGTGTTCGTCGGGCTTAACTGCGAGCACGGGCTTGGGGCACTCCAGGAGAAGCTGCTGCGAAACGCTGCCGAGCAGCAGTTTTCCCACCGGCGTGCGGTGCCGGATGCCGATCACCAGCAGCTCGGCGTCGTGGCTGTCCATCGCCTTCAACAGCTCCTCGGCGGTGTCGACCCCGACGGGCTGGGTCAACTCGAATTCCACCCCGCAGTCCGCGAGCCGTTTTTCGACATCATGGACCTCGCCCGACCGGGCGAATCTGGGATCCGCGTAGGCGTCCCCGGTCGTCGAGTTGATCACGTTCAGCGTGGTGCCACGCAGTTTCGCCTCTTCGATGCCGTGCTCGAGCGCGGCCCGGCCGTACGGGTCGGCGCTGTATCCGACGACGATCATTTTTCCTCCCG
>JAVRPX010000382.1:0-4248 GCA_032161985.1 Mycobacterium sp. | reverse complement strand
ACTGGTTTCGCCCGACAACGGAAAGGTCCTGCTCGAGAAAAGCCTGTGATTCGGGCCACTCAGTGAACCCAACTCCGTCGCGAGTCGTGTCACTAGTGGGGCTAGGGAAGACAGGTGAGATATGGCCAACAGGCATCGGGTAGTTGACCACATCGTCGAATACCTTGCGGCGAGTGGCGTCGACTTCATCTTCGGTGTCGATGGTGCCAATATCGAGGACCTCTACGACGCCGCGTTCTTCCGTGAAGACATCACCGCGGTGCTGGCCAAACACGAGTTCTCCGCCGCCACCATGGCCGACGGCTACAGCCGCAGCGGTGCCGGGCTCGGTGTCGTGGCCGCGACCTCGGGCGGCGGGTGCCTGAACACCGTGCCGGGGCTGGGCGAGGCGTTCGCCAGCCGCGTGCCGGTACTGGCGCTGATCGGCCAACCGCCGACCACGCTCGACGGTAGCGGCTCCTTCCAGGACACCAGCGGCCGCAACGGCGCGCTGGACGCAGAGACGCTGTTCTCCGCGGTCTCTGTGTTCTGCCGGCGGATTGTGACGCCCGAGGACATCATGTCCGCACTGCCCGAGGCGGTGGCGGCGGCCCGCACGGGCGGTCCTGCAGTCTTGCTGCTGCCCAAGGACATTCAGCAGGCGGAGATCGGCATCAATGGCGGTGTCCGCGGGTTCGGGCGGATCGGGACCCAGCTCGGTGATCCGGAGGCGATCGCGTGCGCGCTGCGCCACGCCGACGGGCCGATCACCATCATCGCCGGCGAGCAGATCGCCAGGGACGACGCGCGCGTCGAACTGGAGCAGCTACGGGCGATGTTGCGGGCCAGGATTGCCACCGTGCCCGACGCCAAGGACGTCGCTGGCACGCCCGGCATGGGATCCTCGTCGGCGCTTGGCGTTTCGGGAGTGATGGGGAATCCCGGGGTCGCCGTCGCCGTCGCCGACAGTGCGCTGTGCCTACTGGTCGGCACCCGCCTGAGCGTGACGTCTCGCGCAGGGCTGGACGATGCCCTCGCATCGGTGCCGGTGTTCTCGATCGGATCCGCAGCGCCGTATCTGCCATGCACCCACGTCCATACGCAGGACCTTCGCGGCTCGCTGGCGCTGCTGGCCGCGGCTCTGTCCGGTGACGGTCGGCCGACCGGTACACGGGTTCCCGATGAGGTCCCGCAGACAGAGCTGCAGCCGCCGGCGTTCCGCGGCCCCGGGATTCGGTACCGCGATGCGATGACGGTGCTCGACGCCACGTTGCCCGACGAGGCGGACGTCGTCGTCGACGCGGGGAACATCGGAGCATCCGCGATCCACTACCTGCCGGTGCGACGCGACGGCCGCTTCATCGTGGCGCTCGGCATGGGCGGGATGGGGTACAGCTTCGGCGCAGGTGTCGGCATGGCGTTCGGAAGGCGCCGCCGCACCGTGGTCATTGCCGGAGACGGCTCATTCTTTATGCACGGCATGGAGATTCACACCGCGCTGCAGTACCGGCTGCCCATTACGTTTCTGCTGTTCGACAACCATGCACACGCGATGTGCGTGACGCGCGAGCAGCTGTTCTACGACGACCTGTACAGCTACAACCGTTTCGGCCCAAGCAGATTAGGTGCCGGGCTGGCCACGATGTTTCCCGGGCTGTCCTCGGTGGACATCGACGACATCGGCGCGTTGCCCGCCGCACTTCGGATGGCGTTCGACACCGATGGCCCATCGGTCGTCAGCGTCGAGTGCTCGGCCGACGAAATCCCGCCATTTGCAGCCTTTCTCGGCAAAGCCGCCGCCATACAACCATCCGTTTCGAAGGAGAGCCATTCCGATGTCGTTGCCCGCGCTTGATGACATAACCGCCCACCGAGGCACCGCCGATCCGATTAATGATGTGGTCCGCATCGAGACCGCGCCGCGGGAGAAGGCAACCCCCATCATCATGGAGATGATGCGGTCGGTATACCCGCACGACGAGGTGTTCGGTGAGTTCTGCACCGTCAACAGCTATATCGACTGTCCGCCTGACGAGCTGTTCGACTATCTGTCCGATACCCGCTCTCTCGAGGAGTGGACATACAGCCTGCGAGGATTCACGCCGACCGAGGAAGCCGGTCTGTGGCTCGCATACGACCGATTGGGCTCGGAGACACAGATCTTCACCCGCACCGTGGCCAGCAGGGACGCGATGACCGTCGACTACCACTGCGCGTGGGACCAGGGCAAGCACCTCTGGATGGTCTACCTGATGCGAGTTGTCGATGCGCAGGTGGTGTTCGACAAGCCTGGCTCAGTTGTCTTATGGACCAACTGCCATCACCCGTTCTACGACCACAACCCCTATCCGGAAGCCGCGCCGCCGGAGCGGCCAGTCTGGGTTGGCGACTTCTGGGACATGTTCGGCGCCGGACATCTGCTGGAGCTGAAGAACCTCAAGGCAATTGCCGAATACCGCCACCACAATGGCCTGCCGGTCACCCCGGCCTGGATGAAGTGAGACGCATGAACGAGCAAAAGCCCGTCAGTCTTCTTGATATCTCGACGTATCTGCCCGGTGAGCCGATCGGCGCCGACTACTACGCGCAGTTCGCCGACTCCGATGACCTCCGCGACAACCTGATGTTCCGGGCGCCGAAGTTCCGCCACCACGTGGCCGAGGACGAGACCGCGATCGACATGGTGGAGCGCGCCGCGGCCGGTCTGATCGAGCGACACGGTCACGACACGATCGCTGGCGCCGACATCCTGATCACGCATACGCAGTTGCCGGATATGCCGTTCTACGGAGGTGGTGGCGGTATCGCGCATCGCCTTGGCATGAAACCGAATTGGGTGCTGGACCTGCACAACGGGGGCTGCGCGGCGTTCGTACTCGGGCTGAAGATGGCCCGCACCCTGATCGCCTCGGGGGAAGGGCAGACCGCATTGATCGCGGTCGCGCAGAACGCAGCGGGCCAGGTGTTCGATCAGACGACAGTGCGCCGCAAGGCGCAGGCGTCGGTCCCCGGCGACGGTGCTGCGGTGGGGCTGGTGACGGCGTCGGACGAATCGCCGATCATCGACGTGGAGTGCCGCACGTACGGCGAGTACGCAGGTGACATGACTATCGCGGTCGACCCGCCACGTAAGTGGTGGCAGGCCGGCCCCGGCGAACTGCACATCGGGTTCACCGAAAGCAAGATCACCAAGGTGCTGGCCCGGGGCAATCGGCAGGTGCCCGAGGTGGCGTACGCGGTCTGTGACCGAATTGGCGTGAAGCCCAAGGATCTTGACCTGCTCGTCACCAACCAGCCGAACCGGGTGTTCCTGCGGAACTGGCGCGAGGCACTGGAACTGCCGAAGGAACGACACGTCGACACCTTCGATGACTGCGGCAATCTGTTCGCGGCCGGCATCCCGATCAATCTCGACCGGGCCATCTCCGACGGAACGCTCAAGAAGGGCGACGTGGTGATGATGGCGGCGTTCGCGCACGCCGGTGACTTCGCCGGGGCCGCGGCGATCAAGTGGGGCGGTCGCGAGGGATGACCACGCCCAAGCCCGAACTGACCCATGCCGTCGCGGCCCTACCGAGCGCGCTCAACCCGTTGGCGTTGTCGCTCAACGAGAATCCGTTTCCGCCGCTTCCGGCGGTGCGCTCGGCGTTGATCGAATCGATCGACGCGGCCAACCGCTACCCGGAGTTCCTGCCCGAGCGGCTGCGCTCGCTGGTCGCGGGCCACGTCGGTGTGCGCGACGATCAGGTGGTGATCGGGGTCGGCGCGACCGGCGTGATCATGCAGATGCTGCGTGCGGTGACCAGTCCGGGCGACCGGATGGTGATGACATCTCCGACATTCGACGGCTATCCGATTTTCGCCCAGATGGCGCGGCTGGAGTCAGTCACCGTGGCGCTGGATGCGCACGGCCACCACGACCTCGACGCCATGGCCGACGCGGCGGCACACGCCAGGGTGGTCGTGGTGTGCCGGCCGCACAACCCGACCGGCACCATCGAGCCCGCCGCCGACATCGAGCGCTTCTTGCGGCGAGTTCCCTCCGACACGGTGGTGCTGCTGGATGAGGCTTATGTGGAGTTCCTGTCACCGGCCTACCGGATCGACGCGCCCGCACTTGTCGAGCGGTATCCGAATGTCGTGGTGGTGCGGACCTTCTCGAAGGCCTACGGGCTGGCGGGTCTGCGGATCGGCTATGGCTTCTGCGCACCCGATCTGGCCCGCAGATTGTGGACGATGCAGCTGCCGTTCGGGATCGGCATCACCAGC
>JAVRPX010000381.1:0-2749 GCA_032161985.1 Mycobacterium sp. | reverse complement strand
GGGGCGTCAGCAGGTCGGGGGCCATGGCAGCGCACGGTAGCCTAACGACATGTCCGTGGTGAAGATCAACGCAATCGAGGTCCCGCCCGACGCCGGCCCGGAACTGGAAAAGCGGTTCGCGAACCGTGCACATGCCGTCGACAACCAGCCCGGTTTCCTCGGCTTCCAGCTGTTGCGCCCGGTCAAGGGCGAAGACCGCTACTTCGTGGTCACGCAATGGGAGTCCGAAGATGCCTTCCAGGCATGGGCGACAGGTCCTGCCGTCGAGGCGCACGCGGGTCAGCGCGCCAACCCGGTGGCCACAGGGGCGTCGCTGCTCGAGTTCGAGGTTGTGCTGGACGTTGCAGGGACCGGCTCTCAGGCGTAACGCGAGCCGGGCGCGACGCCGCGCGACCACACTGACGGTCGCGGTCGGGCTCGTCACCGCCCTGGCTTGCGGTTGCGCCCACACCGGACCGGCGCCGGCCGACGCCGCGTACGGCCTTCATATCGACACCAACACTCCCCAGGGTCTGCGCGCCAAGCAGACCATGGACATGGTCAACTCCGAGTGGCCGATCGGAACTGTCGGGGTGCGCACCATGGCGGCTCCAGAACTGGTCAAGGGCGTCACTGCCACCATGGGCAACTTGTGGTGGGACCGGCCGATCACCGTGACCGGCCTCAGCTTCGGGGCCGGGAGCGCCACTCTGCACACACTGACGCCTTACGGGGCGGCACAGGAGATCGAGCTGCGCACCAACTCCGCCGGCCTGGTCGATCGCTTCAACGTGACGCTGCAGCCACCGGTGATCAAAAACTGGGCCGACATCGACACCGCGCTGACGAAGTCGGGGGCGCGTTACTCGTATCAGGTGTCCAAGGTTGTCCCAGATGGTGCAGCCGGCAAGTGCTCGCTCGTCGCGGGCACCAATACGGAGCTGTCGCTGCCGTTGGCGTCAATCTTCAAACTCTATGTGCTGCTTGCTGTTGCAAACGCGGTCAGCGCAGGCACGGTGAATTGGACCGACTCGCTGACCATCACTGAGCAGGCCAAGGCGGTGGGGTCCGCCGGCCTAGAGGAGTTGCCGCCGGGAGCCCAGGTATCGGTTCGCACCGCTGCCCAGCAGATGATTTCGGCCAGCGACAACATGGCCACCGATCTGCTGATCGAGCGGTTGGGTCCCGGTGCGGTCGAGCGCGCACTGGTGGCTGCGGGCCATCACGATCCGGCAAGCATGACCCCGTTCCCCACCATGCACGAGCTGTTCTCCGTCGGCTGGGGCGAGCCGGATCTGCGTGAGCAGTGGAAAAATGCCTCTCGGCAGGACCGCGTCAAGCTGCTGCAACAGACGAATTCCCGCCCGTATCAACCGGATCCGACTCGGACACACACCCCGGCATCTCCCGATGGCGTCGAGTGGTACGGCAGCGCCGCCGATATCTGCCGGGTGCACGCCGCGCTGCAGACGGCCGCTGTCGGCAAGGCCGCGCCCGTCAAGCAGATCCTTTCGGCCGTCCCGGGTATCGATCTGGACAAGGCGAAGTGGTCCTACGTCGGCGCCAAGGGCGGAAACCTACCCGGCGACCTGACCTTCAGTTGGTACGCGGTGGATCACACCGGTCAGCCGTGGGTGGTCAGCTTCCAGTTGAACTGGCCGCATTTCTACAGTCCGACCGCGGCGGGTTGGCTGCTGTCGATCGTGCATCGGGCGTTCGACCTGGCGCCGGTGGCTTGATCACAGGCTCGAGCGCAGCGTCCAGGCGTGGCCGCGGAAGTGCATCACCGTGCGGCTCACCGGCGCAATGTCGATGCGCCAGAACGACTTTGCAGGCGCGTTGAGCGCGACCAAGATCGCGGCTCGGATCACCGACGGGTGTGTGACGACGACCAGCCGGGTGCGGCGGGTGGTCAGTGAATCCATCCACCCACGCACCCGGTCAATCAGGTCGACCACCGACTCACCACCGTGCGGCGCCCGCGTCGGGTCGGTCAGCCAGATCGCCAGATCGTCGGGTCGCACCCCGCCCACCACGTCGCCGCGCCAGCGTCCGCAGTCCAGATCCGCCAACCTGTTGTCGATGCTTGCGTGCAGACCAAGCAGTTCGGCCGTCTGCCTGGTCCGCTTCTCGGGTCCGCAGTAGGCGCGTTCGGTGACACCCAGATCGATCGACGCATCGACCTGGCGGTGGCCGACCGCATTGAGCGGTTCGTCGGTCGGAAATCGTCCGGCCGCCATCGCATCGGTCATCGCGTGCGATACGAGGGTAAGCCGGACGACCTCACTCATGCCTCGGCCACCGCTCGCTCCGGTCCTCGCTCGTCCCTCGCTGCGATCCTCACTCGCGCTCGCCTTCGGGACTCACGCCGCAACTGTCTCCCGCCGCTTCTCGTCGAGGAAGCGTGATGCCAGCGCCGCGAACACCAGCCCGATCGTCGCCCACAGGACCACCTGAGTGCCCAGCGAGAAGAGTCGGAACTGGTACAGATCGTCTGCGGGGAAGCCCTCGTAGATGATCGCGCCCGCGTTATCGCGCAGCGGTCCTGGCGTCTCGTCGATCGTCGGCAGGATCAGCATCACCACGGTGACCGCGACGATGTACGAGGCCGCCGCCACCAGCGTCGCGTTCCACGGGCCTATGCGCGAGGCCAATTGCCGACCGAGATACACCGCACCGACGAACAACGCGGCAGACACCACGACCATCAGCAGGTACAACAAGGTGCGCTGGCGGATGGTCTCGTCAAGGCTCACAGCGGGCGGGTTGG
>JAVRPX010000380.1:0-5134 GCA_032161985.1 Mycobacterium sp. | reverse complement strand
GCTTGCCACTGTCGCCGAATCTGCCCGCATCAAGTACAAGATCGGCCCGACCATCCCGTGGTATCAGGACTTCCTGCGCTACTACTTCCTGACCGTCGAGGACAGCGCCGACTCCTCGCTGACCCGTCGCTTCGCAGTGCTGGCTCTGCTGGTCTGCCTGTTCGGCATGCTCGCTGTGCTGCTTCGGCGGGGCGGTATCCCCGGCATGGCGAGGGGCCCCGTGTGGCGGTTGATCGGCTCTACGGCGGTCGGGTTGCTGCTGCTGACGTTCACGCCGACGAAATGGGCGGTGCAGTTCGGCGCGTTCGCAGGCCTCGCAGGCGCACTTGGCGGCGTAACGGCGTTCGCGTTCACCAGGGTCGGGCTGCACAGCCGACGCAACCTCGCCCTGTACGTCACCGCGCTGCTGTTCGTCTTGGCATGGGCCACTTCGGGTATCAACGGCTGGTTCTACGTCGGCAACTACGGTGTGCCGTGGTTCGACAAGCAGCCGGTGGTAGTCGGGATCCCGGTGACGGGCATCTTCCTCGGCCTGGCGATCGTGACCGGCCTGCTCGCGGGCTGGCTGCACTTCCGGATGGATTACACCGGTCACACCGAGGTCGCCGATACCCGCCGCAATCGGGTGCTGGCATCCACGCCACTGCTAGTGGTCGCCGTCATCATGGTCGTCCTCGAGGTGGGCTCGATGGCCAAGGGTGCCGCGCAACGCTATCCCGTGTACACCACCGCCAAGGCCAACGTCGACGCGCTGAGCTCCGGGCTGTCGAAGAACAGCTGCGCTATGGCCGACGACGTACTCGTCGAACCCGACGCCAATGCCGGTCTGCTGCAACCCGTTCCGGGCCAGCGGTTCGGACAGTACGGGCCGCTCGGTGGGGAGAACCCGGTCGGTTTCACGCCCGACGGCGTCAGCGACATCCTTGAGCCTGCCGAGCCGGTCACCGCCAACCCCGGCACCGTGAACTCGCCTGGGTCTCCCAATGAGCCGAATATCGGAATCGGGTATGCGGCGGGCACCGGCGGCGGCTACGGCCCCGTCGGCGTCAACGGATCAAACGTCTTCCTGCCGTTCGGCCTCGACCCCAAACGCACGCCGGTGATGGGCAGCTACAACGAGAACACCGTCGCGGCCAAGGTCACCTCGGCGTGGTATCAGCTGCCGCCCCGCACCCCCGATCGTCCGCTGGTGACGGTCGCCGCGGCGGGCGCGATCTGGTACTACGAGGAGGACGGCTCCTTCAACTACGGCCAATCGCTCAAACTGCAATGGGGTGCGCAACGGCCCGACGGCAGTTTCCAGCCGCTGAACTCGGTACAGCCCATCGATATCTTCCCCCAAAAGGCCTGGCGCAACCTGCGTTTCCCGCTGGCTGGGGCCCCGCCGGAAGCCAACGTCGCGCGCATCGTCGCCGACGACCCGAACCTGTCCACCGATCAGTGGTTCGCGTTCACGCCGCCGCGGGCGCCGGTGCTGGAGACCGCGCAACAACTCCTCGGCGCCCAGACACCCGTGCTGATGGACATCGCCACCGCGGCGAACTTCCCCTGCCAGCGTCCGTTCTCCGAACACCTCGGCGTGGCCGAACTCCCGGAGTACCGCATCCTTCCCAACTTCAAGCAGGTGGTGGTGTCCTCGAAGCAGTGGCAGTCCGCCGAGGGCGGCGGTCCGTTCCTGTTCATCCAGGCGCTGCTGCGCACCTCGACCGTTCCGACCTATCTGCGCGACGACTGGTACCGCGACTGGGGCTGGATCGAGCGCTACGAGCGCGTGGTGCCCGAGACGGTTGCGCCCAACGCTGTCATCGACCAGGGCTCGGTTCGGGCGTTCGGCTGGACTCGCAATGGGCCGATCAGGGCGCTGCCATGACCCGCGAGACGAAGATCGCCCGGTGGGTGGCGACGATCGCGGGCCTCATCGGCTTCGTGCTGTCGGTCGCCACACCGCTGCTGCCGGTTGTGCAGACCACCGCCACGCTGAGCTGGCCACAGAGCGGTCAGCTGAATAACGTCACCGCGCCCCTGATTTCGCAGGTTCCAGTGACCATGACGGTGACGATGCCCTGTGACGTGATCCGCTCGATGCCGCCCGCAGGAGGCATGGTGCTCGGCACCGCGCCGAAAGACGGCAAGCAGGCGGCGCTCAACGCGTTGTTCGTCAACGTCAATCGCCAGCGCGTCGACATCACCGACCGCAACGTCGTGGTGGCCAGCGTGCCGCGCGAACGGGTGACGGCGCCCGGCTGTCAGCGCATCGAGATCACCTCGTCGGAGGCGGGCACCTTCGCGACCTTCGTCGGGCTCACCGATCCCACCACCGGCAACGAACAACGCAGCGGCTTTCCCGACCCGAACCTGCGCCCTGGGATCGTCGGCATCTTCACCGACTTGACCGGACCCGCCCCGCCGGGTCTGAGCGCGTCGGCGGTCATCGACACCCGGTTCTCCACCAGGCCAACGACTTTGAAGCTCGCCGCGATGGTGCTTGCCATCATCTCGACGATCATCGCGCTGGTCGCGCTGTGGCGGCTGGACCGGCTCGACGGGCGCCGCATGCAGCGGTGGATCCCCCAGCGTTGGCGTACATTCTCCGCCACCGACGTCGTCGTCATCGGCGGCTTCCTGGTGTGGCATGTCATCGGCGCGAACTCGTCGGACGACGGCTACATCCTGCAGATGGCCCGCGTCGCCGGGCACGCCGGCTACATGTCGAACTACTTCCGCTGGTTCGGCAGTCCCGAAGACCCATTCGGCTGGTACTACAACCTGCTGGCGCTGATGACCAGTGTCAGCGACGCGAGCATTTGGATCCGGCTGCCCGACCTGGTATGTGGAATCGTCTGCTGGCTCTTGCTGTCTCGCGAGGTGCTGCCCCGGCTCGGGCCCGCGGTTGCGGCGAGCAAGCCTGCGGTGTGGGCGGCGGGCCTTGTGTTGCTTGCGGCGTGGATGCCGTTCAACAACGGCCTGCGCCCCGAGGGACAGATCGCCACCGGCGCGCTGATCACCTATGTGCTGATCGAGCGTGCGATCATCTCGGGCCGGATGACGCCCGCGGCGCTTGCCGTGTTGACCGCCGCGTTCACATTGGGTATCCAGCCGACCGGACTGATCGCGGTTGCGGCGCTGCTGGCAGGCGGCCGTCCGCTGCTTCGAATCCTGGTGAAGCGGCACCGCATTGTCGGCACCTGGCCGCTGGTCGCGCCACTCCTGGCGGCGGGCACCGTCGTGCTGACCGTGGTGTTCGCCGACCAGACATTGGCAACAGTGTTGGAGGCCACCAGGATTCGCACCGCCATCGGGCCGAGTCAGGCGTGGTACACGGAGAATCTCCGCTACTACTACCTGTTTCTGCCGACGGTGGACGGCTCGCTCTCGCGGCGGTTCGGTTTCTTTTTCACTGCGCTGTCGCTGTTCACGGCGATGTTCGTCATGTTGCGGCGCAAGCGTGTTCCCGGGGTGGCGCGCGGGCCGGTGTGGCGACTGATGGGCGTCATCTTCGGCACCATGTTTTTCCTGATGTTCACCCCGACGAAGTGGGTGCACCACTTCGGTCTGTTCGCCGCGGTGGGCGCGGCGATGGCGGCCGTCGCCACGGTGCTGGTGTCCCCCGCGGTGATGCGGTCGGCGCGCAATCGGGTGGCGTTCCTTGCGGCGATGTTCTTCACGCTGGCGTTGTGCTTCGCCACGACCAACGGCTGGTGGTACGTGTCGAGCTACGGCGTGCCGTTCAACAACGCGACACCGAAGGTCGCCGGAATCACGGTCAGTTTCCTGTTTTTCATCCTGTTCGCCATCACGGCGTTGTGGGCGTTCTGGCTGCACTTCGTGTCCCGAGACCACGGCGAGGGCCGCGTTGCGCGGGCGCTGACCGCCGCACCGATCCCGCTGGCGGCCGGCTTCATGGTGCTGGTCTTCGTCGGGTCGATGGTTGCGGGCATCGTGCGCCAATACCCGACCTACTCCAACGCCTGGGCCAATCTGCGGGCCTTCACCGGCGGCTGCGGACTTGCCGACGATGTGCTCGTCGAGCCCGACTCCAACGATGGCTTCATGGCGCCGCTGCCCGGCAACTACGGTCCGCTTGGCCCGCTCGGCGGTGCGGGGCCGGTTGGCTTCACCCCCAGCGGTGTGCCGGAAAAGATTGTCGCCGAGACGATCCGGATGAACCTGCCGATGCCCGGCACTGACTACGACTGGGACGCACCCACCAAGCTCAAGACACCCGGCGTCAACGGGTCGACGGTTCCGCTGCCGTACGGCCTTGACCCGGCGAGGGTTCCGCTGGCGGGCACCTACATCGAGGGCCCGCAACAACAGAGCCGGTTGACGTCCGCCTGGTATCAACTACCCCGGCCAGACGATGCGCATCCGCTCGTCGTTGTCACGGCCGCGGGCACCATCACCGGCGACAGCGTGTTCAACGGGCGTACCGATGGTCAGAAGGTCGAGCTGGAGTACGCGCGCCCCGGCCCGGACGGCGCTCCGGTTCCCGCGGGCAGGCTGGTGCCCTACGACGTCGGGCCGATCCCATCGTGGCGAAACCTGCGATATCCGCGGTCTGCGATTCCGGCCGACGCGGTCGCGGTGCGAGTGGTCGCCGAGGACCTGTCACTTACGCCGGGCGACTGGGTCGCGGTCACGCCGCCGCGCGTACCCGAGCTGCGGTCGGTGCAGGAGTACGTCGGCTCGAAACAGCCCGTGCTGATGGACTGGGCTGTCGGCCTTGCCTTCCCGTGTCAGCAGCCGATGCTGCACGCCAATGGCGTGACCGAGATTCCGAAGTACCGGATCACCCCCGACTACAACGCCAAGCGCAAGGACACCGACACCTGGGAGGACGGTCTCAACGGCGGCCTGCTGGGCATCACCGACCTCCTGCTGCGCGCGCACGTGATGTCGACGTATCTGTCGAACGACTGGGGCCGCGACTGGGGGTCGCTGCGCAAGTTCGACACCATAGTGGAAGCCGAGGCCGCGCAACTTCAATTCGGCACTGCCACGCACAGTGGGCTGTGGTCACCCGGCGAGATCCGGATCGGACCGTAGATGGCCGACCGGATCCGGATGGGAAACGCGGTGGTCACCCGCGTCATCGAGTCGCAGGTTGACGACCTGCCGGTGAAGGTTTTCCCCC
>JAVRPX010000379.1:0-3426 GCA_032161985.1 Mycobacterium sp. | reverse complement strand
CCGTCACCACGATCTACGAATGGGCGCCCGCGCCGATCGGCCTTGCGGTCGCGGCGGTGATCGGCGGCGGCGGTCTGACGCTCGCACGCCGCTGGGATTCGCAACAGCTCGGCCTGCTGGTGGTGGTGCCGCTGATCGCGCTGGCGCCAGTCGTCACGGGCGGCATCACGCTTCTGCTCGTCGGCTACATGCTTGCGCTGTCCGCGGCCTCACTGATGGTGCAGCTCGGCAAGGACTGGATCTGGCTGCATGCCGCACGCATCGCGGCTCCCACGTTTCCGCTCCTCGTGGCACTGGCCGCGGTGTACTTCGACGACGGGTACGACCTGTGGCTGGCCGGTGCATGCGGCATTGCGGCCGTGCTCGCCATAGCCGCAGCGCTAATCCTGTTGCCGCGCACCGAAAATCGGGTTGCGACGGCCCTCCTGACGGCGGCGGGCGTGGTGCCGGTGCTGTGCGTGTCGCTTGCCGTCGACCGGGTCGTGGCCGCGCTGATGGCCGCCGCCCTTGCCGCGGCATTGCTGGCCATCGTTTCAGGCGTGACGGGTGTGGTGCGGCAGATCTGGTCGGCGCTTTCGGCGATCTCTGCACTGATCGCCGTCACTGTCGCGTTCGACGGCCATGTCGCGGGCCCGGTCCTGCTGGCGACGGCGGTCGTCGTTGCGGTGGCGGGCCGTCACGACGCCATCGCGAGATGGTCGGCGCTCGGGTTCGCATTCGCAGGCGGCGGCCTCTACCTGAGCTACGCGCCGCCGAGTTCGTTGGTCGACGCGACCCCGATGGACGCCGCCGCTGGGATTTCCACGCTGGTATCCAGCCTGCTGCTGATGGCATGCGCGGTGGCGATCGCATGGTCGTGGAAGGGCGCAGCGAACGTGTGGGCCGGTTCCGCAGTGGTGATCGTCTACGCCGTCACCACCTTCACCGTGACCGCCGGTGTACTGGTCGGCGGGGAGGGCGGCGGCTTCTTCGCCGGCCACACGGCCGCGACGATCTGCTGGATCGCCATGGCGGCCGCGTTGTTCATCTACGCGGCGCGGCTGGGCAAAACGGAGCGGTCGCTGCCGATCGGTGCCGGGCTGGCGCTGGTCGCCGCGGCGATGGCCAAGCTGTTCCTGTTCGACCTCGGCACACTGGACGGCATCTTCCGCGTCGTGGTGTTCATCGTCGTCGGGCTGGTCCTGCTGGGTGTGGGGGCCGGCTATGCGCGGATCTTGGAGAGGCAGGACCAGCAGCAGGATCAGCCCGCGTGACCCAAGCCACAACATAATTTGGACTCATTCCAGATTATCGGGCGTTGATCCAGACATGGCACCTTCAACACGTCGCACAGAAGCAGAAATACAGGGATTTCAGGCATCGGCCGAGCTCAGCGCCAACCTGCAGCAGGTACTGGTCGATCTGATCGAACTTCACCTGCAGGGTAAGCAGGCGCACTGGAACGTGGTCGGAACCAACTTCCGCGACCTTCACCTTCAGCTCGACGAGCTCGTCGACTTCGCCCGCGAAGCCAGCGACACCATCGCAGAGCGGATGCGGGCGCTCGACGCAGTGCCGGACGGCCGTTCCGACACCGTCGCAGGCAGCACAACGATGCCGCAGTTCCCGGCCTACGAGCACAACACCGCCGAGGTCGTCGACCTCATCACCGGCCGTGCCTATGCGGCGGTCGACACCATGCGCACCTTTCATGACGGGGTCGACGCCGAGGACCCCAGCACCGCCGACATCCTGCATCAGCTGATCGACGGCCTTGAGAAGCTGGCCTGGCTGATCAAGTCGGAGAACCGCAAGGTCTAGTCCGGCGGATCAGACGCTTCCCGCGATGGCGCCTTGTTCGGCGGCGGTTCGAACGGCGTGGTCGTCGCGGCGCCCGACCAAATACCAGGTGTGCATGACGCCCTTGCCCTTGATGTCCACGTTGCCGCGCTCCTCCAGCAGGAACGCATGGTTGAGGCGCTCGTAGACGTCGTGTGGCACCTGGATTCGACCCTCGACATCGGTGGTCTCCATCCGCGCCGCGACGTTGACCGCGTCGCCCCACACGTCGTAGAAGAACTTGCGCGCGCCGACGACTCCGGCGACCACAGGCCCGGCGGCAAGGCCGATCCGTATCGGCACCGCGCGTCCTTGCGGATCCTTGAGGTCCGCGACAGCGTCGGCCATGTCCAGCGCGAGACAGGCCAGCGCTTCCATGTGATCGTCGCGGGGCTGCGGCACGCCGCTGACCACCATGTACGAGTCGCCGCTTGTCTTGATCTTTTCCAGGCCGTGCCGGTCGACCAGCGCGTCGAGGTCGGTGTAGAGACGGTCGAGGAATCGCACCAATTCGCTTGGCGTGGTGTCGCTGGCCCGCTTGGTGTAGCCGGCGATGTCGGCGAAGAGAATCGATGCGTCGTCGTATTTGTCCGCAATGATGTTGCGCGACGGGTCTTTCAGTCGCGCGGCGATCGACGCGGGCAGGATGTTCGCGAGCAATTTTTCGGACCGGTCGTACTCGGACTCCATCGCGTTCCTGGCGCGTCGGATCTCACGCAGCGCGTACCAGACCACTGCGACAACCATGACCCATGCGGAGACCACCGTGAGGATGAAACCCAACCTGAACGACCAATCCGGTTGCACGCCAGTGTTATACGGAACGAAGACCTCGAGCGCGACGACCGTCGCGGCGAGGACGGCGCCGAGCACGGACGCGAGCACGAGGTGGTCGACACCGAGGATCAGCACCATGAGTGTCGCCGCGACGAGGTAATAGAACGGCAGGCCCGAGCCGGTGCCCAGGTGCCAACACACGACAGTGATCGATGTCGTCGAAACGGCGAAGAACACCAGAGCAGGGATCACTTCGCCAAATCGGTACAACAGCGGGATCAGCAGGAAGATCGCGCCGCTGGCCACGTTGAGCATCGGGATCCACACAATGTCCTCGCCCACGATCAAGCCCTGGAGTCCGAAGAACACGCTGATGACAGTGCCGATCCGGGTTGTGACGGTCAGAACCCGAAGGTGGCGGGCCACGGTCTCGTCATCGTGGCGTGTGCGGGCTGGCACTCGGCTCTCGAGCGCCACGTCCGGTACGCACACGCGTCGTACCTTGACCACCACGCACAAAGCGTAACGCCGTGGGTGCCGACCTGGGATTTCTTAGCACGTCGTCACAACTGCATGTGCCCTCGGTGAGATTCGAACTCACACTGGACGGGTTTTGAATCCGTTTCCTCTGCCAGTTGGGATACGAGGGCCTCGTTCTCGCGGCTTCCAACCATAGAGGATGCCCCGCGGTCGCTGATCGGGCGCGGGACCGCCACAATGTGACCCATGACAGGGTCACCGACCGACGCCGAACAGCCGCGCCGCGTTCTCATCGCCGAAGACGAGGCGCTCATCCGGATGGACTTGGCCGAAATGCTGCGCGAAGAAGGC
>JAVRPX010000378.1:0-16029 GCA_032161985.1 Mycobacterium sp. | reverse complement strand
CCGACGAATCGTGCTGCGAGTTGTCGATCGTCGACGTGTGAGTGAGCGTGGAGCTGTTGTCGACGGCACTCGTGTTGCCGGTGCCGTGGATGTCCGTGGTGGTCTGATTTCCGTGCACGTTGGTGGTGTTGCCGTCCGACACCGTGGCGGTGCCGTGGCCCGAGGTCTGGATGACGGTGCCGTCGTGCGAGCTCAGTACGTCGCCGCCGGCGGACGTGTTGCCTTCGCTGATCGTGCCGCCCTGTCCGACGGAGACGGTCGAGCCGGAGCCGGTGTGGACGTCGCCGTTGTTGACCGTGTTGCCGTTGCCAAGGACCGCGCCGTCCCCACTGACGATGTCGCCGTGGGTGCTTCCGCCGACGGCCACGGCGCCGTCGCCCTGCGCAGTTGTCTTGTCGCCGAGGGTGATATCGCCCATGCCGAAGCTGACGCTGTGGTCGTCGGTGATGTTAGTGGTCGGGCTCATGAAGCTGTTGTTGCTCGCCAGGTCGGTGCTGGGGGAGAAGTCCGGTTGGGGCGCGTAGCTGGGCTCGAAGCCATAGTGGCTCGACACGGCCTGCTGCAGATCGGTGACCGGGTCACCGCTGCCGCCCATCGCCAGGCTCGGGATGGCCGTCGCGGCCACCGACTGCAGCTGGGCAGAACTAACGGTCGACAACCCAGCGTTCGCCAGGGCCTGGTCGGGATTGGCGACGAACGCCTGTGCTTGGCTCTCGTCGCGGAAGAGGTCGAGGATGTAGTCAATCAGATTGATCATTGAGCGCCTCTCAAGGGTTTCAGCAATTTCGGCCCCGACACGCGCTCGTACGGTAGTGACGCTTCCTGGCAGCTCGTTGTCACAAGCCAATGAACGTGCTGCGAGTGCAGCTGCGCGATTAGAAGAGACGCCCCAGCCTGGTCAGATTTAGTGGGACACCGACCACGCTGAGCTGATTAAGGATGTCCTCCAAGCGTTTTCGCGGGACATCCATCCGCCACTCCGGCAGCGTGCCCGACAGGCACACCACGTCGGGCGCAAAGCTGATACCCGTCAACGCGAGCCCATGAGGGAGCTCGGGAAGGCGCACCGGGTAGGCGGGCGTGCGCGCAGGCAGCCTCCACCGCGACCTGCGGATGACCAGGCCGCGGGGCCGAAGCCATAGCGTCGAGCCGTCGAGTCGGGCATCGACCTCGAGGTGGCCAAGCAACGGCTTGCTGGCCAGTCGCAGGCGCGCGACCCCGTCGGCCCCCACTTCACCTGACAGCCGTGGCGCCGCCCACAGGAGCAAATCATCAAGCACCGGCGCGGGGACCTCCAGCGTCAGCTCGACCGGAGCGGCCACCAGCATCGGCGGCGCCGTCGGCTTCATGTGCACGTTGTGCAGCACCGCGGTCGCCCGGTCGAATCGACTGCCGTGCCAAGAGATGTCCCGCGCGGCGAGCCGGACATCATTGAGCTGGCCGACCGACAGCCCGCGCACGTCGAGCCGCGAATCGAACTCGGTGACCGTCAGCGTGAGATCGCCGTCATCCAGACGGACCGCCAGCCGACGGCCCACCACCAGCCGGCGCACCGTCATGAACAGCGTCCGGTATGCCGCCGCCGCTCCGCTGCTGACCGGCGCTACCGCCGCCGACGACCACAGCGAGGTCAGCATGTCGATCGGCCGGAACGGGTCGAATCGGCGCAGCGGTCGCGGACGCGTCATGTCTCCAGCATCCGCCATCAGCGCGACGGAGTGAAGCTGGATAGCAGCGCGCGCATCGACTTGGCGACCGCATGCCGCGTTTCGACCGGATCAGGTGAGTTTGCGATCAGCATCGCGCCGCGGGTCAGCGCCCCGAGCAGCAGCCGGGTGGCGGTCTCAGGATCCTCGACGCTGATCGTTCCCGCCTCCGCGGCGGCCGTCAGCGAATGCACGATCACCGCGTGCGCGTATTGCTCGTCGAGTTCCGTGTAGCGGGCCAGGCCCAGCACAGCCGGCCCGTCGACGATCAGGATGCGCTGCATATCCGGCTGCAGTACGCCGTCGAGAAACGCCTCGAAGCCACGAGCCAGCTCTTCGACCCCGTCTGACGCGCCGTGCGCCGCCTTCGCCGCCGCCGTCATCAAGTCGGTGTGCGCCTGCACGAACACCGCTTCGAAAACCGCTGTCTTAGTGGGGAAGTGGTGATACAGGGCCCCTGTGGTGACGCGGGCTTCGCGCGCAAGGTCCTCAACCGAGGTCGCGCGGAAGCCGTTCTCGCCAAATAGCCGGCGACCGGCCGCAACCAGCGCCGCCCGCGTCTGCGCGACCTGTTCGGCGCGCAGCGAGGCGGGCTCGGCCGCCGGATCCGACATCTATCGCTCCTCTTCGGTCAGACCCAGCATACCCTATTGACATAGTGACATTATGTGAAATAGTTGCCCTATGACATCAGCACCCGTGCACCTCACCGGCCCGGCCGAGGACACCCGTCAGGCCTACGGCCCTACCCTCAACGCGCTGCGCGACGCCGTGAAACGCAGCGCCGACCTGTGGCGCCACATCGACAAACCCGACGCTCCCGCGCCGGGCCTCATCTGGACCGCCGCGGAGACCGCCGCACACGTCGTCGGTGACCTCCGTGACTACACCCAGGCACTGACACGTCACGCCAATGGCTATATGACCCATGCCAATCGGCCGACCGAATCGCCCTCGCGGCTGAGTGCGAAGGTCAACGCCCGCCACCTCGAAGAGGTGCCCGAGCGCAATCTGCACCGCCTGGCCGACATGCTCGAGTCGTCCGCCGACGCGTATCTGAACGTGGCCACGGCCGCCGATCCGAGCGTCGAAATTGCCACCCCCAACGGGCTGGTGATCGATCCGTCCACAATGGCCGCTCTTCTGCTGGGCGAGCAGCTGATCCACGGCCTCGACATCTCACGCACGGCCAACATCCCGTGGACGGTCTCCGCCGCCGACGCGTTCCTCGTGATCCCTGGCGTGCTGTCCGTTGCACCGCAATACCTGCGGCCCCGGCGCGCGGCAGGCGTGCACATCAGCTTCGAGTTGCGGATGCGTGGCGGCCCGAGCTACCGGATGGCCGTCGACGACGGCACGGCGGTCGTCACTGCGGCGGGCGAGAAGGCCGACTGCGTCATCACCGCGGATCCGGTCGCCTTCCTGCTACTGGGCTACGGACGGATCTCGCAGCTTTCGCCGGTGCTCCGCGGGCAGCTGCGGCCCGGCGGCCGCAAGCCGTGGCTGGCGATGAAGTTCGCGACGCTGCTGTCCAGTCCGTAGCACGTACCGTAGGGGGCGATGACTTCTGTGGTAATCGTCGGCAGCGGGTTCACCGGTTTCGAGTGCGCCCGCCATCTGGCCCGAAAGCTCCTCAAGCACAACGGGTCGGCTGACATCGCAATCATCTCGCCGGTCGACTACATGCTTTACACACCGCTGTTGCCCGACGTCGCGGGCGGGTTGGTCGACGCCCGTTTCGTCGCGATTCCGCTTGCCAACACACTGCGGGGCGTACAGCTGATCCGCGGCCGCGTTGACAGCGTCGACTTCGACGGGCACACCGTCACGTTCACCGACCCCGAAGAGCGCTTGCGGAACCTGTCGTGGGATCGGCTGGTGCTAACGCCGGGATCGGTGACCCGGCTGTTTGACATTCCCGGTCTCGCAGAGCACGCGCGCGGGCTCAAGTCGACGGCCGAGGCGCTGTATCTGCGCGACCACGTGCTGGAGCAACTCGAACTGGCCGATGTCGATGATGACCCCGGCCGTGCGGCCGCACGTAGGACGATTGTGGTCGTCGGTGCTTCGTATTCAGGGACCGAGCTGGTCGTCCAGCTGCGGGCGCTCGCCGACTCAGCCGCCAAACAGATGAACTTCGACCCGGCCGACGTGAAGTTCGTGCTGCTGGACCTGGCCGAACAGGTGATGCCCGAGGTGGGGGAGAAGCTCGGAGCCGCCGCGCAGCGGGTGCTGAAATCGCGCGGCATCGATGTTCGGCTGGGCATCACACTGAAGGAAGTCCACGCTGAACACGTTGTGCTCAGCGATGATTCGCTGATCCGCACCCACACCGTGGCATGGGTGACCGGGGTGACCGGAGCCCCGCTGATCGAGAAGCTTGGCCTGCCGACCGAGAAGGGCCGCCTCAAAGTGCAGATCGACCTGCAGGTGCCCGATCATCCGGACGTGTTCGCCGCAGGGGATGCCGCCGCGGTGCCCGACGTCACACAGCCCGGCAAGATCACTCCGCCGACTGCGCAACACGCGACGCGGCAGGGAAAGGTGTTGGGGCGCAACGTCGCGGCGAGCCTCGGCTATGGCAGGACGAAGCGCTATAAGCACCGCAACATGGGGCTGGTTGTCGACCTCGGTCCCCGGTATGCGGTCGCCAATCCTCTCAACATCCAGTTGTCCGGGTTCGCGGCCAAGTTCGTCACCCGCGCCTACCACCTGCAAGCCATCCCGCGGTTCGTCAACCGGTGGGCGGTGTCGCTGGCCTATCTGACCGATGTGTTCTTCGATCGTTCGGTGGTTTCGATGGGCCTCTCGACGCAGGAGGATGCGCAGTTCTCCGCCAGCGAGGGCATCCCGATGCCGAAAGCGGACTAGTTCGCCGCGGCGTACCGGGTCAGTTCGAGATGACTGCGGGCGCGCAGACCTCGTGTCGCACTGTCCGGCATGCCGAGCACGCGGATGCACGCGTCCGCAACGTGTTCCGGCAGTTTCGTTCGGTCAGGGCCTGGCCGGTTGTTCCACATGTTGACAAGTGACTCCACCAGTCGGAACGGCAGATCAGCGGCCGCCTGGTCGACGCCGGTGTCCGCGACGACGGCCATGCTCAGCGCTAGATAGTGCAGCCGCAGCCGCTCCCGGTCCGACCAGAACGGTTCCAGGTGCGCTCCGCGCAGTTCGGGTTGCATGTACAGCGCGCCCAGATTCCAGCGGCCGTCCAGCAGCTGGCGACCGTCGAAGAGAGCAAGGGCATGCAGGCGCTCGGCTGCGCTCATCGGCGGCTCGGAGCACGCCAGGCTGTCGACGATCATCAGCGTCGGCGTCACCGTTTGGCTGAGCAAGGCGCACAGGATGTCGTCTTTGGTGTTGAAATAGTGATACAGCGAGGCCTGACGGATACCGACGGCCTCGGCGATGGTGCGGGTCGACGTGCCCGTGTAGCCGAGGGTCGTGAAGAGTTCGCCCGCCGCGTCGAGAATCTCGTCGCGTGCGGTCGTCCCTGGCCGCCGCTGGGTCCTCAACCGTGGGCGGCCCGCACGAGTGATCGACATCGTCCCATCGTGGCCCACTGAGCAGTGTAAATGCGTTTCTGTCACATGACAGAAACGCTGGACACGAATCGGTTACGCAGCGCGGGTGATTGGTTACGCCAGCGACACCTACCGCTCCCGCACGCCATGAAAACTGTCAATTGACAGGCCGGGGGTGCTAGGGAGCGGTGGATGAGTAGCGCAGTATCCGAGGTCGGCGCGGAGTCGTCGAGCCGGGCGCGCGACGCTGCGCCGGTGGCGGCGATCACAGACCTTCACGTCGCATTCCGCCGAAACGGCCGTGACGTGCAGGCGTTGCGCGGCGTGTCCCTCGACATCGCGCCCGGCGAGATCCTCGGCCTTGTCGGCGAATCGGGGTCCGGCAAGACCGTCCTCGGGTTCACCATGCTCGGTCTGCTGTCGCACGCGCGGGTGCAGGGCTCGGTGAAAGTGGCGGGCACCGACATGGTGACCGGCGACGCGAAAACGCTGCGCAAGGTGCGCCGCCTCGACCTCGGCGCCATCTTCCAGGACCCGATGACGTCCCTGAACCCGACCATGCGGATCGGCAAGCAAGTGGCCGAGGCCGCGGGCAGCGAAGAGGAGGCGCTCAAGCTGCTCACCGCGGTCGGCATCCCGGAACCCAAGCGCCGGTTCCGGGCGTACCCGCACGAGCTGTCCGGTGGGCTGCGGCAGCGGGTGATGATCGCCATCGCGATCGCAGGCAACCCGGAGTTGATCATCGCCGACGAGCCGACCACAGCTCTCGACGTCACCGTGCAGGCCCAGGTCCTGCGGCTGCTTCAGCGGCTGCGCGCCGAAATCGGCTGCAGCATCATGCTGATCACGCACGACCTCGGGGTTGCCGCGCAGATTTCGGACCGCATCGCGGTGCTCTACGCCGGCCGCATCGCCGAGATCGGTCCGACCGCAGAGGTTCTCAGCCAGCCCGCCCATCCCTACACCCATGGATTGCTGCGCTCCCGGCTGACTCTGGACACCGCCAGGCACCGCAAGCTCGCCGCGCTTGCCGGGGCGGTCCCAAGCCCGGTGGACCCCCTGCCGGGCTGTGCGTTCGCGCCACGCTGCGTGCTGGCCACAACGGCGTGTGAGGCGACACCTCCCGATCCGACCAGGATCGCCCCCGGCCGGGTCAGCGCCTGCATCGTGCCCTTCAAAGCGGTGTCCGCCGAACTCGGCTCGCGCCTGACCACCACCACCGAGGACATCGAACCGGAAACCGAGTCTGCCGAATCGTCCGAGCCGCCAGCGGTGGTGCTGCACGAGGCGGTCAAGGCTTTCGGCAAACTTCAAGCACTGCGCGGAATTTCATTGACTGTCGCGCACGGCGAATCGGTTGCGTTGGTCGGCGAGAGCGGATCAGGCAAGTCCACGCTCCTTCGGGTCATCGCGGGCCTGGAGAAACCCAGCTCGGGGGCCGTCGAGCTGGCAGGCGGCCAGCGACCACAGATGGTGTTCCAGGACGCGGGTGCATCGCTGACGCCGTGGCTGTCGGTCGGCGAACTGATCTCCGAGCGGCTCCGGGGAAACGGCATGTCCCGCAGTCAAAGACAGGATGCGGTGGCAGAGGTGCTGCAGCGGGTCGGCCTACCGCTCGAAGTCGCCAAATCCCGTGCCGGCCAACTCTCCGGCGGTCAGCGCCAGCGCGTCTCGCTGGCCCGCGCGACCGTGGTGCCGCCCTCGGTGCTGCTGTGCGACGAGCCCACCAGCGCGCTCGACGTCTCGTTGGCCGCCTCGGTGCTCAACCTCATCGGCGATCTCCGTCGCACCCTCGACATGTCGGTGGTGTTCGTGACCCACGACCTCTCGGTTGCGCGCGTGGTCGCCGACCGCATCGCCGTCATGTACCTGGGACGCATAGTCGAGATCGGGCCCGCCGACGACGTCATCAATGATCCGGTGCACCCCTACACCAGGGCGCTGGTCGACTCGATCCCCGACCTCGGACGCGAATCGCGGGTGCTGCCAGGCGAACCCGCCAGTCCGCTATCCCCACCGACCGGCTGCGCGTTCCACCCACGCTGCCCGATCGCCATCGACACCTGCTCCGAGAGCCAGCTCGATGTCCGGCTCGAGGGAGCGCCAGGCAATCCGCACCAAGTCGCCTGTATCGAACGGAAGGCGAGCTGACATGGCGATCGCACTGCCCGCAGGCACGTGGGCCCGGGGGCGGGTACGACTGCTTTCCCTGCCGAAAACCTCGCCGATGCTGATGAATTGGGTCGCCGTCTCGTTGGTATTCGTCGTGACGGTCGTGGCCCTGGCGGTGCCGCTCATCTCGCCGGATGATCCACTGGTCCCTGCAGGCATGCCGTTGCAGGCGCCAGGCAAGGGCGGCTTCCTTCTTGGCACGGACTCGATCGGCCGGGACATCCTGAGCCGGGTGCTCTACGGCGTCCGGGCGAGCTGGTTTGCGGCCTTGGTCGTCGTTGCCGTCGGATTACTTCTCGGGGGACTCGTCGGGCTGATCGCTGGTGCCGCGGGCGGCTGGGTCGACACCCTGCTGATGCGGATCACCGACGGGTTCCTGTCACTGCCTGCGCCCGTGCTGGCGATCGCGGTGGTCGCCGCGCTCGGTCCCGGCTTCGTGCACACGCTGATCGCGGTGTCGATCGTGTGGTGGCCGTTCTACGCGAGACTCGTGCGAGGGGAAGTGGCCCGGCTCGCGGCCCGTCCGCACATCGAGGCCGCCAGGCTTGCCGGAGTCGGCCCGATTCGATTGGCCACCCGTCATCTGCTGCCAGGAGCGGTGCCCAACTCCCTTGTGGCCGCCAGCCTCGATATCGGCACCCTGATCCTCACGCTGGCGGCGCTGTCGTTCCTCGGCCTCGGCCAGGCCGCTCCTGCACCCGAGCTCGGTGCGGACACCGCCCGCAACTTGACGTACTTCCTTCAGCAGTGGTGGGTCCCTGTCATGCCGGGTCTCGCGGTCCTTGTCCTCGCCCTTGCCGCAAACCTCGCAGGCGACGGCCTGCGCAATCTGATGAAGACGAGCTAGGTGCCTGGCATGCGGAATTTCATCCTGTCCCGAGTGGGCGCCATGGTGCTCATCCTCATCGCGCTCACCGCGGTGCTGTTTGTGCTGCAGCACATTTCGCCAATGGATCCGGTCAAGGCACAACTCGGCGCCAACGCATCGGCCGGTGCCGTCGCGGCCCGTCGGCACACGCTCGGCCTGGACCAGCCGATGATCAACCAGTTTTGGCACTACCTGACCGGGGCGGTCCGCGGCGACCTGGGCACCTCATTCCGGACGCGGCACGCGGTGAGCAGCGACCTCGGCGACTTCGTGCCTGCGACGCTCGAGTTGGCGTTGTACGGCATGGGCCTTGCGCTGATCCTCGCAGGCCTGTTGGCCTTCGGCACGACGCTGAAATGGCCTGGCGCGAGCGTGCTGCGGGCAGTGCTGTTCACCGGCGCGTCTGCACCGATGTTCCTATTGGGAATCCTCGGGCTGATCGTGTTCTACCAGAAGCTGGGCTGGGTACCTGCGAACGGCCGGATCAGCGTGCCGAATCCGCCCACAGGGCCGACCGGGTTGCTGACCGTAGACGGGTTGCTTGCCGGCCGGTTCGACGTCGTCACCGACGCGCTGCATCACCTCATCCTGCCTGCCGTAGTGATCGCACTCGGTCCTGCGGTCGCGATCGGGCGCGTGCTGCGATCGAGCCTGCTGACAGATGCCGACAGTGACTACGCGAGAACGGCACGGGCCAAAGGACTTTCGGAAGGCCGAATCATGGTCGGCCACGTGCTACGCAACTGCGTTGGCGCCGCACTGTCGATGACGGGTCTTCAGGTGGGTCTGATGTTCTCCGGCGTCCTGGTCGTCGAGCAGGTATTCGGTTGGCCCGGGATCGGCCAGTACATCGCGCAAAGCATCCCGGTGGCCGACTTTCCGGCGATCGCGGGCGTAACGCTGATGCTTGGCGTGCTCTACGTCGCCATCAACACAGCGGTCGACCTATTGCAGGCAGCGGCCGATCCACGAATAGCGGTAGGAGGAGGTTAGGTGCCAACACAGCCACTGATCGTGGGTAACCCCGTGCTGGTCGTCGTCGACATCCAGCAGGGCGGCTCAATGCCGGTAGAGGACGTCGGAATTCCCCACATGTCCGGCCACGCCGAACGCGTGGAGCGGGCCGAAAAGCTTGTCGCCGCCGCCCGCTCGGCCGGTGTACCCGTTGTGTTCTTTCAAGAGGTACACCGGCCCAGCGGCGTCGACTTCGGGCGTGAACTGGACGGCACCGAAGGGGTGCACTGCGTCGAAGGCGAGCCCGGCACGGATCTCGAGCCGTCACTGCGGCCGCTTCCCGACGAGTTTCACATCGTCAAGCGGCGCTACTCCGGCTTCATCGGAACGGATTTCGAGATCGTGCTGCGGGGGCTGCGGGCGTCGACGCTGATCCTGATCGGCGGCCTGACCGACGTCTGCGTGCATTACACCTTCGCCGACGCACACCAGCGCGACTTCTATGTCCGTGTCGTCACCGACTGTGTCGGTGGGTCATCGCAATACCTCCACGATGCGGCACTGGCCGCGATGGAGTACCTGCAGACCGGTGCGCTGCGCACCACCGACGAGCTCCTCACCGCATTCAAACAGCTCGAACAACCCGTCCTCGAAGGAGCAGCACGATGAAGAAACGACTACTTGCCAGGCTGATGACAGTGGCTGCGGCCGGCGCCGCCGCGGTGCTGACCCTGTCGTCCTGTAGCGGTTCGGATTCAGGCAGCAGCACACCGAACGCGGCACCGACCGACAAGGTGCTGCACCTGTCGTTCCTGCAGGATCCCGGCCAGCCGCCGGACCCAGACGTGTACTACGCCGGGCAGGGACTACTGCTGACGACCAACCTCTACGAGGGCCTGCTGCAATACAAGGGTGGCACCGACAAGCGCGAGTTGGAGCCACTACTGGCTACCGAGTGGACGGCATCGCCCGACAACAAGGTCTTCACATTCAAGCTTCGTGAGGGCGTGAAGTTCCACGACGGAACGCCGTTCAAGTCGGACGCGGTCAAGGCGTCGTTCGACCGCAGGCTGGGCGTCAACGGCGGGCCCGCGTACATGGCCAAAGACATCGAATCGATTACCACACAGGGAGATTACGGCGTCACCATCACGCTGAAGTCACCCAATTACGAGTTCCTTGACTATCTCGCGTCGGCCTACGGCCCACGGATGATGAGCCCGACCGGCCTGCAGAAGAACGGCGGCTCGGACTTCGCGCAGAACTACCTCACCACCCACGACCTCGGCACCGGCCCGTACACCCTGACCGACGCGCAGGTCGGCTCGCACTACGGAATGGCTTCGTTCCCCGACTACTGGGGCCCGAAGCCGTATTTCGAGAAGGTCGAACTGCCCGTCATCACCGACACGTCGGCGCAGCAACTCCAGTTCAACAACGGCCAGCTCGCCGCGATCCTGCACGACCTGCCGTCTTCGGCCGTTGAGCAGTACCTGAACAACTCGAAGTACTCGCACTATTCGCTGCCGACGATGATGGCGAACTTCATCTACATCAACCCGACCAAGGGCATGATGACCGACCAGGCGACGCGGACCGCGGTGATGGACACCATCGACGTCGACCAGCTTGTCAAACAGACCTACTTCGGCCGCGGCAAGGTCGGCGCACAGATGTATCCGCCGTATGTGCTCGCTGCCGACTACGGAAAGCAGGATCTCAAGCACGATCCGTCGGCCTTGACGAAGATCGCCGCGGGACTGCCAGCCGATCAGAAGTCGGTGACTATCGGCTACGACACAAGCAATCCGGACAATCAGCTGATCAGCAATCTCGTTCAGACGCAGCTCGCCGCGGCGGGGCTGACCGCGAAGGTACAGGGATACCCCACTTCGGAGATTTACGGCTGGATCGGCACCGACATGAAGGCGGCACCCGACATCTTCGCCAATCTGGTGTGGCCGGATTCCCCGACCCCGTACACCTGGGGCCACATCTCATGGGATAAGGACGGCGGCATCAACTACCTGGGTTGCTCGTCGCCGCGGGTGAGCGCCGCACTTGCGCAAGGCTTGCCAAACGGTGCGCCGCAACCCTTCTCGGACGCAGGCGCCGCCGCCCAAGAGACGGGATGCTGGCTGAACGTGGCCGACATCGACGACTTCGTGGTGGCCCAGCCCTGGCTGAAGGGAGTCGAACAGGCGCACGCATTGTCCAACCCGAACTCATTGCGGATCGCCGCGCTGTCGGCGGGCTGATGACCGCTTCCAAGGTCCGCAGGATCGTTCTGTTGACACTCGGCTGGGAGGAGCTGCCGAAGTCCGTTTCGGTCTACGGCGCTCCACCCGAAGAGAGGATGCGGGAGCCGGTGCCAGGGGTGCTGCTGCAGACCGACGGCGGCTGGGTGCTGCTGGACACTGGGTTCAACACCGCGCTGATCCGGGACCCGGCGCTGTACCGGCGGTTCTTCCCAACAGTCGAGTACATCCCTGTGCTGCCGGGACCCGGTGAGCCGATTGAACAGTCGCTGCACGACATCGGCGTCGACATCGACGACATCCACACCGTCGCGGTCAGCCACCTGCACCACGACCATGCAGGCGGCCTGAAACTGTTCGCAGGCAAGGTGCCGGTGCACGCGCAGAGACGCGAACTCGACTACGGGCTGTCCAATCACCCCGAACCCGAGCACAACGCGATTGCCCGCATCGACTTCGACGACCCGCGCATCGAGTGGCGGCTGGCCGACGGCGAAGCCGAGATTGCCCCTGGCATCACGGCGGTCCCAACCTACGGACACACGCCCGGGCACCAGAGTTTCATCGTCGAGCTCGACGAGTCCGTGGGCGGCGACGGATTCGTGTTCGCGTTCGACGCCGCCGATCTCACCGAGAACATCGACTACGAGCTGGCGATCGGCGGCTACATCGGGGTGACGCCCGAGGAAACCGTTGAACCCATCCGCAAGCTCAAGAGGCTGGCAAAAGAGAAGGGCTACCAACTGATCCCAGGCCACGATCCGCACGTGTGGCCGGAACTGACCCGTCACTTCCACGACAGATTCGCATAGTGGATCTGGTTATCCGGGCCGACAGGGCGCTGATAGACGGCGAAGTCCGATCGGCGGCTGTGGCGGTGACTGACGGTGTGATCCGGGCGATTGGCCCGATCGATGCGGATTACCAGGCTGCTGAACAGATCCGGCTTCCCGAGGCGACGGTACTGCTGCCGGGTTTCGTCGATACGCATGTGCACATCAACGAGCCGGGCACCGACTGGGAAGGCTTCGCAACCGCGACGGCGGCCGCTGCCGCGGGCGGCATCACCACCCTCGTAGATATGCCGCTGGACAGTGATCCGGTGACCACCACTGTCGCCGCACTGACTGCAAAACAGCAAGCGGCTCAGGGCAACTGCGAGGTCGACGTCGCGTTCTGGGGCGGCGTGGTCCCCGGCAATCTCGACGACCTCACCGAGCTGGCCGCCGCCGGTGTACGGGGCTTCAAATGCTTCCTCACCGACTCGGGTAACCCGAACTTCCCACACCTGAACGCAGACGACTTCCGGAGTGCGGTCGCGCTCATCGCCGGCCTGGACGCGGTGCTGCTGGTGCACGCGGAAAGCCATCACATCATCGAGGACAGTCCCCGGCCGGGTGGCCGCGGCTATGCGTCATTTCTCGCGTCGCGGCCCGACGCCTCCGAGGAGGACGCCGTGGCACTGGTCATCGACGCCGCCAGGGAAACGGGCGCCCGCGTGCACGTCGTGCATGTGTCGAGCGCCCGCGTGTTGCCGATGCTGGCCGAGGCCAAGCGGGCAGGGGTGCACATCACCGCCGAGACATGCCCGCACTACCTGATCTTCACCGCCGAAGAAATCCCCGACGGCGCAACGCAGTTCGCGGCGTGTCCGCCCATCCGTGACCGGGACAACCGCGGCTCGCTGTGGCAGGGGCTGGCCGACGGCACGCTGGACATGATCGTGTCCGACCACTCGCCATGTGCGCCGTCGCTGAAGGCCGACGGCGACTTCGGCCGCGTCTTCGGCGGAATCAGTTCGCTCGAGGTCGGCCTGCGAGCCCTGTGGACGCACGCAGCGCATCGCGGGTTCGGGCTCGAGGAGTTGTGCCGGTGGATGTCCGAACGGCCAGCGGCCCTCGCGGGCCTTGACGACAGGGGACGAATAGCGGTCGGGCAGCGGGCAGATCTGTGCGCATTCGATCCGGAAGGTGAGCAGGCTGTGCACGCCGGGGCGCTGAGGCACCGGCACGCGGTCACGCCCTATGACGGTGTCGTGCTGCGCGGTTCGGTGGTGCAGACCTGGCTGGCGGGCCGCCGAATCTACGAACGGGTGGGCCAGCCGGCATGAGACTCCTGGTCTTGAACCCGAACACGTCAGAGTCGATGACCGCCGAGATCGCCGCCGCCGCGCGCGCCGTCGCCGCCGAGGGCACCGAGATCGTCGCGCGGGGTCCACGATTCGGCGCGACGGCGATCGACTCGGTCGCCGAAAGCTACCTGTCCGCGGTGGGTGTGATGGATCTGGTGGCCACCATGCTCGCCACGGGTGAATTCGATTATGACGCAGTGATTCTGGCTGGATTCGGCGAGCATGGCAAGGACGCGCTGCAAGAGATGCTAACCGTGCCGGTGCTGGACATCGCCGAAGCCGCCGCCCACGTCGCGCATCTGATCGGCCGGCGCTTCTCCGTGGTCACCACGTTGGCCCGCTCCACAGCACCCATCGAGGACAGGTTGATGCTTGCCGGCCTCGACGCACACTGCGCGTCGGTGCGGGCCTGCGGGCTCGGCACCGCGGAGGTCGACGCCGACCCCCCCGGCGCTGTGCAGGCGATCGTCGACGAGGCGGCCAAGGCGGTCGCCGAGGACGGCGCCGACGTGATCTGCCTCGGCTGCGCCGGGATGGCCGGTGTCACCGCGGCGATCACCGCCAAACTGGGTGTGCCCGCCGTCGACGGTGTGGCCGCCGCCGTCGCGCTGGCCCAGGCGTTGGTTGGGCTCGGTTTGAGCACCAGCAAGGCCGGCGTGCTCGCGCAGGGGCCGGACAACCCGCGCAGCCACTGGCCGCTGTCGACGTCGTTGGGGCTGAACCCGTGACGGGGGTCGATCTGGCGTCGCGAGCGCTCGGCGGGGCCGTCGTCGCCGCCAGCGATGAATCGTTCGGCGTCAAGGAACGTTTGGTCGAGCCTGGCGAACCAGCTTTCGTGCCAGGCACGTACGACGACCGCGGTGAGGTCGTCGACGGCTGGGAGACCCGCAGGCATGCCGATGGCGACTGGGCGATCGTGCGGCTCGGAGTTGGCGGCCGGTTGCGCGCGATCGACGTCGACACCCGCTTCTTCTCCGGCAATCAGCCGACCGGCTGCCGTGTCGACGCCAGCGTCCTCGACACCGTCACCGACCCGACCGCCGACTCGGTGCAGTGGACGACGATCGTCGGCGCCGTCGCGCTGAAACCCGACTCCCACAACGTCTTTGCTGTGGGCGATCCACGCCGCTATACGCACCTGCGGCTACACTTGGACTCCGACGGGGGAGTCGCGCGACTGCGCGCCTACGGCGACGTCATCCCCGATCCCGCGCTGTGGGACGGCGTCACCGTCGAAGTGTCGGGTGTCGAGCAGGGCGGTCGCGTCGAATGGTCCAGCGACAGCTTCTATTCCGACGCCCGCGTGCTCATTGCGCCGGACCGGCCACGCAACATGGGCGACGGCTGGGAGACCCGGCGGCGCCGCGATATCGGTCCAGACACCCACGATGCGGTGATGATCTCGTTCGCCGTGCCCGCCGATCTACAGCGAGTCGAGATCGACACCAGCCGCTTCGTTTTCAACGCCTCACCTGAGGTGGCGGTGCTGGGCAGCCGAGCGCGGCCGTGTGGCGAACACGGGTGGGCGCTGGTGCCGTTCGACGTAGAAGTGCTGCCCCGCACCCGCATCGCACCCGACGCCCGGCAAGTCTTCATCGTGGAAGTAACAGACATCACCGCGCTCCGGGTGCAGGCGTATCCCGACGGCGGTATTGCTCGCGTGCGGGCTCTCGGCCGTCCCACCGAACATGGCGTCGCCCTGTTGCAATCGGCGTGGGAGGCGTCGGCATGACTGTGCTGATGACCGAATGCAGCGGACTATGGCGGCGCACCGTGCTCATCGGCAGCGACGGCTCACGCGACACCAGCACCGGAGTGGCATGGCTGCAGGGGATCACCGCGTACGCGGACACGCGCGGATTCGCCGGTCGGCTCAGCCAGCACGACGACGTCTTCGAGTGGCAGCGGCTCATCGACGTCCAGCCGCCCGGCCCGTTTCCCGACGCGGGGCGGATGCGGTTGGAGGCGGGCGTGCTTGTCGAAGTCGGCGTGCACGAGGACTACGTCGAACATTGGGTGCGTGATGACGGGCCTGTCGCACCGCGCTGGGGACTCTTCCTGGAGGGCGCGATCCTGCTGCGCGCCGGAGCGCAGTTCGGTTGGGCGGACCTGCGCGGTGTTGCACTCGGCACGGTCGGCGATCCGCAGTGGACCGCGCTCAATCCGCACATGAACGGCAATGACCTGGTGGCCAACGGCGTCCGGTGGAGCATCGAAGATAGCGAAGGAGATCTGGATCTATGAGTGGTGCAACGTCATTCACATCGGTGCCGATCGTCGACATCGGCGGGCTGTGGTCGCCGGACCGCGCACAACGCGTAAGGGTGGCCGCCGTGATCGGCAAGGCCGCCCGCGAGGTCGGTTTCTTCTACATCAGCGGCGCGGGTGTCGACGACGAGCTGTTTGAGCGCATGCT
>JAVRPX010000377.1:0-5504 GCA_032161985.1 Mycobacterium sp. | reverse complement strand
GACACCTACACCAAGCTCTCGGCCATCGCGCCGACGATCGCGCAGTCCAGGCCGGACGCGTTCTTCGAGCCGTGGAAGGACCAGGCCATCGCGATCGGCCAGGCGGTGTTCAAGGCTGACGACATGGCCACACTGATCGCCGGGGTCGACGAGAAGTTCACAGCTGTCGGCAAGAACAACCCCCAGTTCGCAGGCAAGAAGGTACTGCTGTTCGGCGGAACCTTCTATCAGGACAGCGTTCGCGCCACCACGCCCGGTTGGCGCACCGATTTCCTCACCAACATGGGCTTCACCATTCCCGACACCGCCGGCGAGTTGATTCCGCGCGGCAAGATGGCGTCCGTCCTCGACAGCGCCGACGTGCTGATCTGGAAGACCGAGAGCGACGAAGAACAGGCCGCGCTGCTCGCCGATCCGAATATCGCAAAGCTGCAGGTGACCGTCGCCAAACGCAATGTATTCACCGGCAAGGACCTCGCCGGTGCGATCGCGTTTGCGTCGACGCTGTCCTACCCGATGGTCGCCGACCAGCTGCCGCCAATGCTCGCCCGTGTGCTGGCCTGACAATATGTTCGGGTGACCAGCGACCAGACCGCCACCGAAGAGCAGCACGCCGCGTTCGCGCAGGTCGGGTCGAAGTACTATCCGATCTTCGTCGCGGTTTTCACCGCCCTGGTGATCATTTCCAACGTGACCGCGACGAAGGGCGTCGCGTTCGGGCCGATCATCACCGACGGCGGGTTCATCGTCTTCCCGCTCACCTACGTGATCGGCGACGTGCTCTCCGAGGTGTACGGGTTCAAGGCCGCGCGCCGGGCAATCTTCCTCGGCTTCGCGATGAACATCCTGGCCGCCCTCACGTTCTGGGTGACGATCTATCTGCCTGCGGCCGACTTCTACCCCAACCAGGAGCACTTCGAGAACATCGTCCACGCGTACACCCAGCTGATTGTGGCGGGTTTGGCGGGCTTCATCGTCGGGCAGACCATCAACGCCTGGGTCGTGGTGCTCATCAAGGAGCGCACCAAGGAGAAGCACCTGTGGGCGCGGCTGGTCGGCTCGACATTCGCCGGCCAGCTCGGCGACACCGTGGTGTTCTGCAGCATCGCTGCGGGCGCGATCGGCATCAACACCTTCGCGGACTTCGCCACGTACACGGCATTGGGCTGGGTGTACAAGACGGGGGTCGAGGTCGTGATGTTGCCGATAACGTACCGGGTGATCGCCTACATCAAGCGCCACGAACCGACGTACGGCGCGGCAGTATGAGCTATCGCTAAGGCTTCTTTGGCAAGGCTCATAGAGCTGCATACTTCGTAGCTACTCGCGGGTAAGTTCACAGCATGAGCGTGACCGCGGATGTGATGGATACCAGTCGAAGCACCTTCCCCATCACCATTCATGACTATGGCGATCAGGCGCTGTTGCTCGAGTTCGACAACACCGCCGAAGTATTGGCGTGGGCAGTCGCACTGCGCGAGGCCGAGCTGCTCGGTGTGCTGGACATCGTTCCGGCGTCGCGCACGGTGCTGATCAAGCTCGCCGGGCCGCGCTATCAGGCGCCGACCCGGCAACGTCTCGGCACGCTGCGCGTGACGGCCGAGGCCGTGTCGGACACGACCGCACCCGTCGACGACCGCGCCGACATCGAGATCGACGTGGTGTACGACGGCGCCGACCTCGATGAGGTGGCCCGACTCACCGGGATGACCCCGGACCAGGTCATCGCCGCGCACACCGGCACGCTGTGGCAGGTCGGATTCGGTGGTTTCGCACCGGGTTTCGCGTACCTGGTCGGTGGCATCGGTGTTGCTGAACGTCTTAACGTGCCGCGGCAATCCGAGCCGCGGACCACGGTGCCCGCAGGGTCGGTGGCGCTGGCCGGGGAGTTCAGCGGCATCTACCCGCGGGAGTCACCCGGCGGCTGGCAACTCATCGGTCACACCGAAGCCGAGTTGTGGGACGTCGACCGCGACCCACCCGCCCTGCTGAGGCCGGGCATGTGGGTTCAGTTCCGGGAGGTGCGGTCATGACCACCACACTCGAGGTACTGCGCACCGGGCCGCTCGCGCTGATCGAAGATCTCGGCAGGCCAGGCCTCGCTGATATGGGTGTCTCTCACTCAGGCGCGGCCGACCGCCGGTCACACACACTGGCCAACCGGCTGGTCGCCAACCCCGGCGACCGCGCCACCATCGAAGTGACGTTCGGCGGGTTCTCCGCGCGGGTGCGTGGCGGCGACGTCGCAATCGCGGTGACGGGCGCGGACACCGACCCGTCGGTGAATGGAAAGCCGTTCGGTACCAACAGCATTCACTATGCGCACGACGGCCAGGTGATCTCGTTGGGTGCGCCCCATGCCGGCCTGCGCACGTACCTGGCGGTGCGTGGCGGCATCGACGTCTCCCCCGTGCTGGGCTCGCGTTCCTACGACGTGATGTCGGCGATCGGTCCGCTGCCGCTTCAGCCCGGCGACGTGCTGCCCATCGGCCAACACACCGCCGAGTTCCCCGAACTCGACCAGGCGCCCGTAGCGGCCATCGAGGACGAGGTGCTCGAACTCAATGTGGTGCCTGGCCCGCGCGACGACTGGTTCGTCGATCCGGACATCCTGATCCGCACCAACTGGCAGGTCACTAACCGCAGCGACCGGGTCGGCATGCGGCTGATCGGCATGCCGCTGGCGTACCGCTGGCCGGACCGTCAGCTGCCAAGCGAGGGCGCGACCCGCGGCGCAATCCAGGTGCCGCCGAACGGATTCCCGGTGATCCTCGGACCCGATCACCCGGTCACCGGCGGCTATCCGGTGATCGGCGTGGTGACCGACGAGGACATCGACAAGGTTGCCCAGATCCGCCCCGGACAGACGGTGCGGCTGCACTGGTCGCGTCCGCGTCGCCCGTTCCAGGGCTAGTTCACGTTCGGTGCGCCGCTGGGCCTCCGATCCTGGTAGAACGGCAGTGTGCCCACCCAGGTCCACACCGCCCGCCTGGTCCATACCGCCGACCTCGACAACGAGACTCGCGAAGATGCACGCAGCATGGTCATCGAGGCCTTCGCCGGCGAGTTCTCCGACGCCGATTGGGAGCACTCACTCGGCGGCATGCACGCCTTGATCTGTCGCCACGGTGCGCTGATCGCGCACGCCGCGGTCGTGCAGCGCAGGCTGCTGTACCGCGACACCGCGCTGCGCTGCGGCTACATCGAAGGCGTCGCGGTGCGCGAGGACTGGCGGGGGCAGGGTCTCGCCAAGGCGTTGATGGACGCCGCCGAGCAGGTGCTGCGAGGCGCCTACCAACTCGGCGCGCTCAGCGCGTCGGAGGCCGGCAGGCACATGTACACCTCGCGGGGCTGGCTGCCATGGCGCGGACCGACGTCAGTGCTGGCGCCTGCAGGACTCACGCACACCCCCGACGACGACAACGGGTTGTTCGTGCTGCCCGTTGGCCTCCCGAACAATCTGGAACTGGACACGACCGCCGAAATCACCTGCGACTGGCGCGACGGCGACGTCTGGTGACGGGCGTACTTTGGGAGAGTGACCACCCCGTCGTCGTTTCGCCCTAACCCCGAATCCTTCGACAGGCTGTACCGCGGCGAGGCTGCGTTCGAGGGCGCGCCCCCACCGACCGGCATCCCGTGGGACGTCCATCAGGCACAGCCCCGATTGATGGAACTCGAAGCGCTGGGCGGTATTTCGGGTGAAGTGCTCGACGTCGGCTGCGGCCTCGGCGACAACGCCATCTATCTGGCATCCCGAGGACACGCCGTGACCGGACTGGACGGCTCGCCTGCCGCGATCGAGGAGGCGCGTCGACGCGCCGCCCAGGCCGGCGTCACCGTCACCTTTGACGTCGCCGACGCCACCGATCTCAGCGGTTATGAGGGCCGCTTCGACACCGTCGTCGACAGCGCGCTGTATCACTGTCTCGACGAAGAAGGGCAGCAGACCTACGTCGCCGCCCTGTACCGCGTGACCCGGCCGGGCGCGCGTCTGCACCTGTCGTGTTTTTCCGATGGCAACGTCAATGGTCTGATCGCGCCGATGGGTCACGTGCCGGAGTCCAACCTGCGCGACACACTGACGGCCAACGGCTGGCGCATCGACTTCCTCGGCCCCACCACCTATTTGGGCAACACCGCTGGCTTCCGGTCCGCCGACGACGCCTTTCCGAAGGCCATGGCCGAGCAGCTGCCACCCGAGATGCTGGAACAGATGAAGGAAGTAACCAGCAGATTCGACAGGATCGCCGACCTGCTCGACGGCGACAGGGTGTACCTTCCGTTCACCGTCGTACACGCCCACCGTGTCGACTGAATCTCACAGGGGCCTCGCCGGCGGGGTGAGCGGAATTTCACGGCGGGGTTATCGCAGAGCACTCCTGCGCAATAAAGCCTTTCTAGCGTTCTCCGCATGTCGCATCGCATCGTCAACTGGGATCCCGAAGACACAGTCGCCTGGGAAGCCGGCAACAAGAACATCGCCCGCCGCAACCTGATCTGGTCGGTGGCGGCAGAGCACATTGGCTTCTCGATCTGGTCCATATGGTCGGTGATGGTGCTGTTCATGCCGGAGGCCGTCTACGGCTTTACGGCGGGAGACAAGTTCCTGTTGGGCGCCACCGCCACGCTGGTCGGCGCCTGCCTGCGGATCCCCTACACGCTGGCCACCGCGACGTTCGGCGGCCGCAACTGGACGGTGTTCTCCGCATTCGTGCTGCTGATCCCCACCGTCGGCACCATGTGGCTGCTGGCCCACCCCGGCCTGCCGCTGTGGCCATACCTGGTGTGTGCGGCGCTCGCCGGTTTCGGTGGCGGCAACTTCGCGTCGTCGATGACCAATATCAATGCGTTCTACCCGCAGCGACTCAAGGGCTGGGCGCTGGGCGTCAACGCAGGCGGCGGCAACATCGGTGTGCCGATGATTCAGATCGTCGGCCTGCTCGTGATCGCCACGGCCGGTAACCGACAGCCATACTGGGTGTGCGCGGTCTATCTGGTGGCGCTTGCGGTCGCCGGAATCGGCGCGGCGCTGTATATGAACAACCTCGAGCAGCACAAGATCGACCTGACGGCCATGGGCGCGATTCTGAAAGAGCGTGACACCTGGGTGATCTCGCTGCTCTACATCGGCACGTTCGGTTCGTTCATTGGCTTCGCGTTCGCGTTCGGCCAGGTGCTTCAAATCAACTTCGCGGCCGGCGGGCAGAACGCCGCCCAGGCGTCGCTGCACGCCGCCCAGATCGCGTTCATCGGCCCGCTGCTCGGTTCCCTGTCTCGGGTTTACGGCGGCAAGCTGGCCGATCGCATCGGCGGTGGCCGAGTGACGCTGGCGGTGTTTGCCGGAATGATCCTCGGCGCAGGGATTCTGGTCGGGGTGAGCACGGTGGACGACTACACATCCGGACCCGCGACGGCCGTGATGATGGGCGGCTATGTCGTCGGCTTCATCGCGCTGTTCCTGCTGTCCGGCATCGGCAACGGCTCCGTGTACAAGATGATCC
>JAVRPX010000376.1:0-4789 GCA_032161985.1 Mycobacterium sp. | reverse complement strand
TCCAGGTAGCGGCGGCCCTCCACGTCGGTGATCCACGCGCCTTCGGCGCTGGCCGCCACCACCGGTAGCGGAGAGTAGTTGTGGGCGACGTAGCGATCGTCGACGGTGATCGCTACGTCGGTTGCCGTTCTCACGGAATCCAGGATCGTCACGGATGTACCTCCAGCGTGCAGCATTTGACGGATCCGCCGCCCTTGAGCAGCTCGGACAGGTCGACGCCGATGGGCAGGAACCCGGCCGCGCGCAATTGCTCGGCGAAGCCCCTCGCGGCGGCAGGCAGGACAACGTTGAGGCCGTCGGACACGGCGTTGACGCCGAGCACATACGCGTCGGCGCTGGCTACCTCGATGGCGCCGGGGAACAGCTCGCGCAATTGAGCGCGTGCCTCGTCACTGAATGCCGGTGGGTAGTAAGCGATCGTGGTGTCGTCGAGCACCGCCAGCGCAGTGTCGAGGTGATAGAAGCGCGGGTCGACCAGCTCGAGGCTGACCACCGGCATGCCCACCAGAGCGGCGATCTCGGCGTGGGCCTGACGCTCGGTGCGGAAACCGTATCCGGCCAACACGATCGAGCCGACGACGAGAAGATCACCCTGTCCCTCGTTGACGTGCCGGGTCTCGGCAGGGTCAAAGCCGCGGCGAGCCATCCACTCGGCGTAGGCGTCGGATTCGCCCGCGCGCTGCGGGTAGGCGAACCGGGCGACCACGGCCTTGCCGTTCACCAGCAGGCCGCCGTTGGCGGCGTACACCATGTCGGGCAGGCCGGCAACGGGCTCGACCAACTCGACCGTGTGCCCGAGTTCCTTATATGTCTGGCGCAGCGTCTCCCACTGATTCATCGCGACGTGGGTGTCGACGGCCGTCGATGGGTCCATCCACGGGTTGATGGCGTACTCGACGGCGAAGAAGGTCGGGGCCGTCATGGCGTAGTGGCGGATGCGGGGAGTGCGCGGCGACATTGCGGCGACCTCGGAGCGCGATGCAGCGGCAGCGAAAATCGTCATGAAATAACGATATGGGGTAGCAAATCTGCAATCAATCGCCACTTATTGCGTAGATGTGCATGATCTGTTGCGCCGGAGGTAGGATGACGGCGGTTTATTGCGTAGGAGTGATCATGGACCGTCTGGACGAGACCGACGAGCGCATTCTGGCCGAACTGGCCGACCATGCCAGGGCCACGTTCGCCGAGATCGGGCAGCGGGTCAACCTGTCGGCTCCGGCCGTCAAGCGACGAGTCGACCGCATGCTCGACAACGGCGTGATCCGCGGCTTCACCACTGTCGTCGATCGCAACGCGCTCGGTTGGACCACCGAGGCCTACGTTCAGGTGTTCTGCCACGGCACCATCGCCCCCGACGAGCTGCGGGCGGCGTGGGTGAACATCCCCGAGGTGGTCAGCGCCGCGACCGTGACGGGTACGTCGGACGCCATGCTGCATGTGCTCGCCCGCGATATGCGGCATCTCGAGGAGGCGCTGGAACGCATCCGTTCCAGTGCCGATATCGAGCGCAGTGAAAGCATCGTGGTGTTGTCGAACATCATCGAGCGGCGGCCGTGAGGGTGCTAGAACCGCAGGGTGGCGTACTTATCGCCGTGCCGATCGTGTAAGAACGCCACGTGACTACTAGTGGGGGCATCGTCATCGTCGGTGGTGGGCTGGCTGCCGCGCGAACCGCGGAGCAGCTGCGACGTTCTGAGTACGCGGGACCGATCACCATCGTCAGCGACGAGGACCATCTGCCGTACGACCGGCCGCCGCTGTCCAAGGAGGTGCTGCGCGCCGAGACCGACGACGTCACCCTCAAGCCTGCCGAGTTCTACGACGAGAACGACATCACCGTGTTGCTCGGCAACGGCGTGCGTTCGGCGGACACCGACGCGAAGAAGGTGACCCTGGCCGACGGCAGTGATCTGACCTATGACGAGCTGATCATCGCGACAGGCTTAGTGCCCAACCGCATTCCGTCGTTCCCGGACCTGCCGGGCATCCACGTGCTGCGGTCATTTGACGAGAGTCTGGCGCTACGCGAGGAGGCCGGCTCGGCCCGGCATGCGGTCGTCGTCGGCGCCGGGTTCATCGGCTGCGAGGTGGCGGCCAGCCTGCGGGGCATGGGTGTTGACGTGGTTCTAGTGGAACCACAGCCGACGCCGCTGGCGTCGGTGCTCGGCGAGCAGATCGGAGAGCTGGTCGCCCGGCTGCATCGTGCCGAGGGTGTCGACGTGCGTTGCGGCATCGGGGTGTCAGAAGTCGGCGGAGCCGACCGGGTGGAGAAGGTCGTCCTCGGCGACGGCACCGAACTCGACACTGATCTGGTCGTGGTCGGCATCGGCTCGCACCCTGCGACGGGTTGGCTGGATGGCAGCGGTATCGAGGTCGACAACGGCGTCGTCTGCGACACCCACGGTCGTGCCAGCGCACCGCACGTGTGGGCGATCGGCGATGTCGCATCGTGGCGCCACGCCCTTGGACACCAAGTGCGCGTGGAACATTGGAGCAATGTTGCCGACCAGGCCAGAGGCATGGTCGCCGCGATACTCGGCAAGGACTTGCCGGCCACCGTCACTGTGCCGTACTTCTGGAGCGACCAGTACGACGTGAAGATCCAGTGCCTGGGCGAGCCCGAGGCCGACGACGTCGTGCACGTCGTCGAGGACGACGGTCGCAAGTTTCTCGCCTTCTACGAGCGCGACGGCGTGGTGGCCGGCGTCGTCGGCGGCGGGATGCCGGGCAAGGTGATGAAGGTTCGTTCCAAGATCGCTGCGGGCGCACCGATTTCCGACGTCCTCGGTTAGAACTCGCCGAGGTAGAAGCGCGTGCCCTGATCGTCGGTGCACTGCGCCGACTTCCCGTAGGGCTGCTGCGAGGGCTCCTCGATAACCGTGCCGCCTGCCTCGCGGACCCGCGCCACCGCGGCGTCGACGTCCTCGACAGTCCACATCGGGACGGTCACCTGCTGGGTGCTGCCGCCCGCGATGCCTGCCATCGGGTGGGTCTGCTCGACCTGCCAACCGTCGTCGATGCGGCCGGATCCGAAGGTCCAGAACAGCACGCGGCTGTAGAACGCCTTGAACGCCGACGAGTCGGTCACCTCGTAGGTGATGTACGAAACCTCGCCAGGCCCAGAGCCATTGAGCTCGGGGCGGGGCTGACCTGGGTTCGGCTGGAAGACGCCGAAGGACGTTCCCTGCGAGTCGGTGGCACCACTCAGCGTGCCGAAGTCGAACTGCTCGAGTTGATCGACTGTACCGCCGCCGTCCACGATCGATTGCCGGGCGCCTGCGAGATCGGCGACCGCATAGCAGCAGAAGAGGGTCGGTGGGCCGGCGACGGAATAGATGCCGATGCGCTGTTTGGTGTTGGTGACCTGGTGGCTTGCCGGATCGTATGTCCAGCCGAGCACATGTCCGTAGAAGGCCGCGGCGCGGTCGGCGTCGGGCGTCCACACCGAGATGTAGCCGACGTCCCCGTGCTGGATCGGCACCGCGGCACCGGTCACCGGCCCGCTGAGCATCCAGCGATGCCCGAACGGGTCGACGATCGTGGCGTTTCTCGAACCGTAGTTCTCGTAGGGCTCGCTCTGGACCTGGGCGCCGCGTTCGCGTGCGCGCTCCAATACCGCGTCCGTGTCCGGGACATGCAGCATCAGGCTCACCGAAGTCGCTTGCGGGCCAGGCGCTTTCAGGCCGATCTCGGGGTACTCATCGGCGAGGTAGAGCACGCCGCCCGCGATTGCCAGCTCGGCGTGGCCGATGCGACCGTCGTCCATCTCGAACGGATCTCCAACCACCGACGCACCGAAGGCGTCGACGTACCAGGCGATGGCGTCGCGCGCGTTGGCAACGGTCAGATACGGAAGAGCCGCCGGCCGTGGCGGAGCGGCCGCGACGGCCGGTTCTGCCGCGGGCTCGTTGAGTTCGGCGATGGCGGTATCGGTGCCAGTCATGACAACTCCTTGTGTTCGATTGGGTTGGGCTTCAAAGAGATTCGCAGCGGATTCCAGGCGTGAGCGCAGCCGGGCCGCGAACGCCGGATCGGGCTGGACCGGAAGCTCGTCGCCATGCAGCACGCTCAGCGGATCGTGGCTGTTATTCATGACCGCCCTCCTTCCGGCTCCGGGTACTGATGTCTGAAGGCGCGGCGGGCACGCACCAGCAGCGCCTCGGTGGCGTGCAAGGTGCGCCCGATCAGCTCGGCGCACTCCGGCACCGAGCAGTCGTCCATGTAGCGCAACGCCAGCACTGTGCGGTGCTGTTCGGAGAGTCTGGCCAGCACGCTCTCGGCGACGATGCGGTCCAGTGCTGCATCCCAGTCGTCGACGGGGTCGACCGGCTCGGGCAGTTCGGCCACCGGGATGCTGAACCGGTCGTGCCGACGGCGGTAGTGGTCGGCGTGTTTGTGCCGCGCTACCCCGAGCAGCCATGGCACGGTCATCGGCGGTGCCTCCTTGCGGGCGGCATCCATCGCCGCCAGAAAGGTGTCCGACGTCAGGTCCTCGGCCGTTCCGCGGTCAGCGCACCGCCGAACGAAGTACCCGTACACGACCGGCAGTGCATCGTCGTACACCGCCAGCAGTGCCCGAGGACCGTCGTTGCCATCCGGTTCGGCGCTCACACCCTTATCGTCGCCGCCGCGGCCCGAACTCCGACGCCCCAATCACGATTTTTTTCGGCCACCTTGGCGGTCCAGCGCCTGCAGCCCATCGCTGACCGTGTCGAATGCATCGCCAAGCGCCTGCGCGAGTGACACGGTTTCGTCGGCCAGCCAGTGCTCGTAGGCCGATAGTGCC
>JAVRPX010000375.1:0-2671 GCA_032161985.1 Mycobacterium sp. | reverse complement strand
GTCGCGCTCGCGAGCCTCGTTGCCACTGTGGCGATTCCGCTGATGACCAAGGCCGTTATCGACGGGCCTGTGCGCCATCAGGACCAACACGGCCTGTGGGTGCTCGGCGCCGCCGCGATGGGCGTGGGCGTCTCGGAGGCGGTGCTGTGGTTCATCCGCCGGTGGCTCGTCTCCCGCGCCACCATGGGTGTCGAGGCCGACATCCGCAAGGACCTCTACGCGCGGCTGCAGATCCTGCCGATGTCGTTTCACGGCCGCTGGCAGTCCGGCCAACTGCTGTCGCGAATCATGAACGACCTGAGTACCATTCGCCGCTTCTTGTCGTTCGGCATGGTGTTCTTGCTGCTCAACGTCATCCAGATCACCGTCGTGACGGCGATCCTGCTCGCGATGTACTGGCCGCTGGGTGTGGTGGTGCTGCTGTCGATCGTGCCGATCACGTTGACGGTGCTGCACTTCCAGCAGACCTATACCCGGTTGTCGCGTCTGGCCCAGGACCAGTCGGGCCACGTCGCAACTCATGTCGAGGAATCCGCGCTCGGTGTGCGGGTGGTGAAGTCGTTCGGCCGCGAGGACTACGTATATGACCGGTTCGACGAGCAGCTGACCAACCTCTACGACACGCAGGTCGAAAGGGTGTCGGTGTCCGCGAAGTTCTGGACGCTGCTGGAGATCATCCCCAACCTGACGCTTATCGTGGTGCTCGGCTTCGGCGCGTACGCCGCAGGCCACGGCTACGTCACGATGGGCACGCTGGTCGCGTTCATCACGATGATGCTGTCACTGGTGTGGCCCATCGCATCGCTGGGCTTCTTGTTGTCGATGACGCAGGAGTCGTTCACCGCAGCCAACCGGATCGCCGAGATCTTCGACGCACCACGGGAAATCACCGACGGGCCGTCGAACGAGGCGCCGCGCGGCGGGCGGCTCGAGCTTGTCGACGTCGGCTTCCGCTTCCCCGACTCAGACAACTGGGCGTTACGCCATGTCAGCGTGACCGTCGAGCCGGGGGAGACGCTGGCGCTGGTCGGCTCGACGGGTTCGGGTAAGTCGGTGCTCGCCGCGCTGCTGTCACGGCTGTACGACGTCACCGAGGGCGAGATCCGCATCGACGGCCACGACATCCGCGAGCTCAGCCTGGCGGCGCTGCGGCAGGCGGTGGCCACGGCGTTCGAGGACCCGACTCTTTTCTCCATGTCGGTGGCGGAAAACCTTGCCTTGGGCCGATCCTCGAGGGATCCGGCGACCGACGAGCAGTTGGCGCAGGCCATCGAGATCGCCGCCGCGCAGTTCGTCTACGACCTGCCGTTCGGGCTGGACACCCGGATCGGCGAGCAGGGCATGAGTCTGTCCGGCGGTCAGCGGCAGCGGCTGTCGCTGGCGCGGGCCATTCTCGCCGCGCCCAAAATACTGGTGCTCGACGACACGCTGTCCGCGCTCGACGTGCACACCGAGGCCGTCGTCGAGGAGGCGCTGCGCCGGGTGCTGCACCACGTCACGGGCATCGTGGTGGCGCATCGGGCGTCGACGGTGCTGCTGGCCGACAGGGTCGCGCTGTTGCACAGGGTTGACTCTTCTGGGGCAACCATCACGCACATCGGCACGCACGCCGAGCTGCTGGCCAGCGTTCCGCAGTACCGCTATCTGCTGGCCGCCGACGACGAACTCGACGACGGTGCCGAGCGCGCCTGCGCATGGCAGGACGACGAGGACCGCGACCGGCTCGGGCACACCTACGAGGAGCAGGAGGCCCTGAACAAGGCGCCCGCTGACTCCGAGAGAAACCGCTTCGTGGCGTCGGAGGCCGAGGGCCGATGACCGCAACAGACACGAAGCCGGTCGACGTCGGAGAGGACGACTGGCGGGGGCGGGTCAAGGACAGCCAGAACGATGAGCTGCCCATTGACGAGAGCGTGCCGCGCCGCCGCGAGGCTCGGGCGCTGCTCTTCTCGCTGCTGTGGCCCTACCGCCTGACTGTCGCGCTGCTCGCGATCGTCGTCGTGGTGGAAAACCTTGCGCGCCTTTCTGTTCCGCTCCTCGTGCAACGCGGCATCGACAAAGGTATCCCACCGATCCTGTCCGGCGGCTCGGCGCACACGCTGATGGTGGTCGTCGGGGTGCTGTGCGGTGTGGTGCTGATCCAGGCCACCAGCCGGATGTTCTTCCTGCAGCGCTCCGGCCGGATCGGCCAGAAGGTGCTGCTCGAGTTGCGGCGACGGGTGTATCGACATTTCCAGCGGCTCGACATCGCGTTCCACGAGCGGTACACGTCGGGGCGGGTGGTGAGCCGGTCCACCAATGACGTCGAGGCGATCCAGGACATGCTGGAGACCGGCTTCGACAGCCTGATCACCGCCGTGCTCACGCTGATCGGCACCTCGATACTTCTTGTCACGCTGGACGTGCGGCTCGGCCTGATGTGTCTGGCGGGCTTCCCGGTTCTCGTGGCGCTGGTGTGGTGGTTCCGCAACGAGTCGGCCAAGACGTACCGCAAGGTGCGCGAGAGCGCCGCGCTGGTGATCGTGCAGTTCGTCGAGACGATGACCGGCATCAAGGCGGTGCAGGCCTACCGGCGCGAGCCGCGTAACCAGGAGATCTTCGAACACATCGCTGATCGCTACAAGGCGGACAACGAGAAGACGTTCCGGCTGCTCGCGATCTTCATGCCCGG
>JAVRPX010000374.1:0-2981 GCA_032161985.1 Mycobacterium sp. | reverse complement strand
CCGCCGGGGCGTCGAAGTAGCCTGCATAATCCGCCAGGTCCGGCCTGCCGAGCTTGAGACGCATTCCGCCAACATTAGGCGCGCCTCCCGTAGCGACGCCGGAACTTCTCGACCTGCCCGGCGGTGTCGATGTGCCGGCGTGAGCCCGTCCACAACGGGTGCGATGAGGAGCTGACATCGACCACGACCAGGGGGTAGGTGCGCCCGTGCCACTCGATGGTGCGTTCGCTTGTGAGGGTCGACCGGGCTAGGAACGACTCGCCGGTCGTGGCGTCCTGGAAGACGACGGGGTGGATGCCCGGTTTCATCGGTCCTCTTCTTCGCGTGAGCTCGTGACGCCTTCCGCGTGCTCCGTCATGTCGTCGCATGGGTCTTCGTGCCAGTCGCCGAATGGATCGGCGTAGTGGATCCATTCGGTGGGCCTGCTGAGCTCGTCGTTGGTGAGGAGCGCGCCCTGAAGCCCGTCGACGATGTCTTCGGGCTCCGCCCCGCACACCAGCACCGTGATTGACACGTGGCGGTCCCCCAAACGGCCGTCCCAGTCCGCGGCTGCCAGCGCGCGCCGCTGTGGATCGGCGTATGCCAGTTGGCTGGGACTCATTGCTGCTAACCACTTTCCGGCGCAGTGGAACCGCAGCCCGCCGCCCGCCGACTCGATCCACATCACGTCGTCGAACCGATTCGCCAGCCACAGCCGGCCGCGGGTGCGGACCACGCCGTCGAGCAGAAGACCCAGTGCGGCGTGCAGTCGCTGCGGGTGAAACGGGCGGCGGGCAGAGAACAACAGCAGTCCGACGTCGCCGTCCGGGTCGAGGGACGGCTGGCCAGTCAGTAGCGGTTCGTGCGGATGGCTGCTGCGACCGCGCCGCGCATCGGGTTCCAGGTTGTTCAGCGCCATCTCGAGCCAACCGGTTCCCACCGTGATGCGCGAGTTGGGCGCCAGGCGACGCAGTACCGACAGCGTCTTCGATTCTGGTTCGGTCAGCACCAGCACATCGGCGAACTCGGCCTGGCTGACCACCACCTGGGCGACGGTGCGGCCGTCGTCGAGTTCGTCGTCTCCGACCGCTTGGTTGAGCCAGTTCCTCGCGTCGATCGACGTCGCCACAGCGGCGACACGCACGTCGCGTACCGCGGGGCCGTCAATGTAGCCGGGCCCGACCCGGACCCGGACGTTCTCTATCGCCCAGCAGACCGGCTCGGGTTCAAGCCAGGGCATGAGGACGACGGCGATCTTGCGAACGTCGCTGCGCCGGTGAAGCCGGCGCAGCAGCACAAGCAGGTCGTTGCGCACCGTGCAGCCCACGCAGCCGTTCGCGATCCCCAGGGGCCAGTCGGTCTCGCCCACGCTCCGCACCACGACCTGGCCGTCGAACCGGTGCCTAACCACCACCATCTCGGATTCCTGCGCCAAGACATCGGCGATGGCGTCGGCATTTCCCTGGCCGCAGACCAGGACCACCGGAGTCCGCATGCACCCCTCCTGTACAATTGAAAATGACAATCATTAACGTTAGCGCACGATGAATGACACGATGAATGAGAGGTATATGTCCGCGCACTGTCAGGTCACCGGCCGCGGCCCGGGGTTCGGCAACACCGTTTCGCATTCGCACCGGCGCACGCGCAGACGGTGGAATCCCAACATTCAGATCAAGACGTATTTCCTGCCGTCGGAGAAGCGCCGCATCAAGCTGCCGGTCAGCGCCAAGGGCATCAAAGTCATCGACCGTGACGGCATTGAGGCGGTCGTTTCCAGAATTCGCCGCAATGGGGAGAAGATCTGATGGCGCGCACCGACATCCGGCCAATCGTGAAGCTGCGATCGACGGCAGGCACGGGCTACACCTACGTCACCCGGAAGAACCGGCGCAACGATCCGGACCGGTTGGTGTTGCGGAAATACGATCCCATCGCGCGGCGTCGCGTCGACTTCCGCGAGGAACGCTGATGGCCAAGGCATCCAAGATCGCCAAGAACGAAAAGCGCCGACAACTGGTGGCGCGCTATGCCGAACGACGAGCCGAACTCAAGGAGATCATCCGCCGCCTGTCCAGCACGCCAGAAGAGCGCGCAGCGGCTGTCGCTGCGCTGCAACGGCTTCCGCGTGATTCCAGTCCCGTCCGGGTGCGCAACCGCGACGCGATCGACGGCAGGCCACGAGGTCATCTACGCAAGTTCGGCCTGTCCCGGGTGCGGATGCGTGAACTAGCTCATCGCGGCGAGCTGCCCGGTGTGACCAAGGCGAGTTGGTAATGGGGGTAGCGACCGCACACCGCCAGGTGACGGCCTCGAATGGTGCTGAGGTTGACGAGGGCATCTGGGAACTGCTCGAGGCATTGTGGTCTCGCGGCATGGTTACTGAGTTCTCGTGTCAGGGCCAGTACGGCGAACTTGCCCACATCTGCTTCGCCCGTGCCGCCGACGCTCGTCGCTTCATGGAGGCACCGGGCGAGTTTCTGATCACGGTGGGTGAATCGTCCCGGGCGTGGGTCGATTTCCCGGCCCACTTGATAGGCGGCCTCACACGGTATTGGAGTATCTGATGGCCAGCAATAAGTCACGGATGCGGCGGCAACCGCCGCCAGAGCTCAAGCGACAGAAGAAGAATCCGCTCAAGGCCCTCGGCGTCACGACGATCGACTACAAGGACACGCGTCTGTTGCGCACGTTCATCTCCGAGCGCGGCAAGATCCGGTCGCGGCGGGTGACGGGGCTGTCGCCCCAGCAGCAACGTCAAGTCGCGACGGCGATCGAGAACGCGCGGGAGATGGCGCTGCTGCCGTTCGTCGAGATTAAGTAAACGCCCTCAGTTCGACGCCGTCGGCAACTAGCCGGTCGCGGACGGCATGCGCGATCTGAACCGCACCCGGCGAATCACCATGCACGCACACGGATTCGACGGTGATTGGAATGGTCGACCCGTCGACCGCAGCGACCCGGCCCGCGGTGACCATCGATGCCACTCGATCGGCTATCTC
>JAVRPX010000373.1:0-6421 GCA_032161985.1 Mycobacterium sp. | reverse complement strand
TGTATTCGCTGTCCGGATCGATCGGTGGCGGCGGGGTGTCGTAGCTGCGCCGCCAGGCCATGAACTGCTCGTCGCCGTACTTGGCCTTCGTCTCGGCCTTGTCCAGCCCCTGCAGCGCGCCGTAATGGCGCTCGTTGAGGCGCCAGTTTCGATGTACAGGGATCCAGTGCCGGTCGGCCTTGTCCAGCGCGAGGTTGGCGGTGTTGATCGCCCGTCGCAGCAGCGACGTGTAGAGCACGTCGGGCTGGCGGTCCAGCTCCTTTATCAGTTCGCCTGCGCGGACCGCTTCGGCCCTGCCCTTCTCGGTGAGGTCGACATCGACCCAGCCGGTGAACAGGTTCCGCGCGTTCCACTCGCTCTCGCCGTGGCGCAGCAGAATCAGCGTGGCTGTGTCTTCCAGACCCATGGCGCATTATCCTCTCACGCGCGCGGTCAGTCGTCGTCGATCAGGTGGGCGAACGCCTCGAGGTTCTTCAGCGACTCGCCGCGTGACACCCGCCACTCCCACTCTTTTTGGATCGACGAGCGAAAACCCAACTCCAGCAACGTATTGAAATCGGAGTCGACGGCTTCGAGCACCTGGCCGAGCACTCGGTCGATCTCGTCGGCCGTCACCGAGTGCAACGCCATCCGGCCAACCAGGTAGATGTCGCCGACGTTGTCGAGGGTGTAGGCGACGCCGTAGAGCCTGCGGTTGCGTTTGAGTAGGAACTTGTACACGCCCTCGTGGTTTTCATCGGGCTTGCGGCAGACGAACGCCTCGACGCGCACCGAATGCTCACCGATGGACAGGATCGTGTTGGTCTTGAGGCGTCGCTCACCCGGCAGTTCGATGATGAGGCCCGGCAGCCCACCGTGTGCGCCCTCGTGGCGGGTGTAGGTGAGGCCGTTCTCCTTGCAGGTGTCCTCGATGACCTGCTGGACGTCACTCATTGCTCGACTCCCGCTCGCTCCGGTCCTCGCTCGTACCTCGCTGCGATCCTCACTCGCGCTCGTCTTCGGTCAAGCCCGAACACCCCGCCGCATCGCGAAGCGACGCCCGTTGCGTCGGGCCGCAAGATCCGGCCGGTGGCGGGCGCGGTAGTCGGCGATGGCGCGGCCGTAACTGTCCAGCAGCGCGTCGACGGTGTGCGCCCACGAGAACGTCGCCGCATGCTCGACGGCGGCGCGGCTCATGCTCTCGGGACCGCGCTGCAATAACGCGCCGATCGCCTGCGCCCACTCGTCGACGTCGTGGCCGTCCACCAGGGTGCCGCTGACCCCGTCGCGGACCGCGACCGGCAGCCCGCCGACGGCGGCGGCGGCCACCGGGGTGCCGCAGGCCTGCGCCTCGATGGCGACAAGGCCGAACGACTCCGAATAGCTCGGCACCGCCACCAGGTCGGCGGCCCGGTACAGGTCGACGAGTTGATCGCGCGACTGCGGCGGCAGGAACGTCACGCGGTCGGCCATGCCCAGTTCGTCGGTCAGCCGAATCAGCCCGTCCGGCGCGGCCAACCCGCTGCCCGACGGCCCACCGGCGACCACCACACGCACTCCGGGCAGTTTGGCCGCCGCGCGCAGCAGCACATCGGGCGCCTTGAGCGGCTGGATGCGGCCGACGAACGCCAGCATCGGCTCGTCGGCGTTGAGCCCGAGCGCAGCGCGGGCGGAGCGCTTGTCTCCTGGCGTGAACATCTCCAGGTCGACGCCGGGGTGCACCACGTCGATGCGGGCCGGGTCTGCGTGGTGCAGCGAAACCAGTTGCTGCGCTTCATGTTCGGTGTTGACGATCAACCGGTCCGCCTCGTCGACGACCTGCTGTTCACCGACGGCGCGCAGCGGCGGTTCCGGCGAGTCGCCGTCGGCCAGCGCGGCGTTTTTCACCGCGGCCAACGTATGCGCGGTGTGCACAAGCGGCACCGCCCAGCGGTCGCGTGCCAGCCAGCCGACCTGCCCAGACAACCAGTAGTGCGAATGCACGATGTCGTAGTAGCCGGGCTCGTGCGTGGCTTCGGCGCGCAGCACACCCGCCGTGAAGGCGCACAGCTGGGTGGGCAGGTCGTACTTGTCGAGCCCTTCGAACGGCCCTGCCACGACGTTGCGCACCAGCACACCGGGCGCGACCTTCACGACGGGCTGATCGGCCGACGACGTCGCTCGGGTGAAGATCTCCACCTCGACGCCAAGGCGGGCCATCTGTAGCGCGCTCTGCAGCACGTAGACGTTCATGCCGCCGGCGTCGCCGGTGCCCGGCTGGGCCAGCGGTGACGTGTGCACTGAAAGCACAGCGACGCGGCGTGGCAGATCTGTTGCTAAGCGCACACAGACATGTCTACACCGACCTCAAGCTTCGGCCGCCGAGCGGTCAGTCAAGCTTCGGCCGCCGAGCGGCCAGTCAAGCTGGGGCCGCCGAGCGGCCAATCAAGCAGTCGCTTCCTTGCGGCGGCTCTGTGCACGCCGCATCGCCCCGATCGGGTCCGAGTAGAGCCCGCCGAGGGAAACCACCCCCGCGCCCGCTTCCTGCACCCGGTTGCCGAACGCGGTGACTCTGATGTCGCGGGCAGGCAGCACCGAACGCTCGGCGTACGCGGCCTCGACGAGTTTCATGCCCTCGGGGTACTCGGTGAACGCCTGGCCGCCGACCACCAGATCGTCGGGGTTGAGCATGTCGCGCAGCAGCGCGACCGCTTCGCCGAGCACCCGCGCACGCTCGGCCAACAGCGCATGAGCCTGCTGGTTGCCCTGCCGGGCCGACCGCAGCACCGCCGTCATCGTCGACGTGGGTCCCTCCGCCGCGATGATGCGCGCCTTGCGGGCGGCGATCAGCACCGCTTCGTCGCTCACCGTGGACTCCAGCTGGCCGCTGCCGCCCAGCAGTTCCGAGCGGGCGGGCAGAGCGGCGATGGTGCCGGGTCCGCTGGTCGGTGAGTGCACCCGCCCGCCGATCGACAGCGCGTAGCCGACGGTCTCGCGGGCGTACACGTAGAGGCTGGTCGACGATTGGGTCGGCTGGCGGCGCACCCCGAGCAGGAGTTCGGCGCCCGCCATCGCGTCGACGTGCGAAGCCACCGACACCGGCAGACCGAGCGTTTCGGCCAGCACGGGGCCGACAGGGGCGTCGGACCAGCCCAGCCGCGGGTGGTCGAGGTACCCGGTGATGCCGTCGACGACACCGCCTGCCGCCACGCCGACCCACAGCGGGGTGCGGCGGTGCCAGCGGCTCAGATAGCGGCGGGCGCTGCCTGCCAGCGTGGCCAGCGCCGTGGCCTGCGCACCGCTTGGTGTCGGCGTCTCGACCACGTCCAGCGTGCGGCCGAACAGGTCGGTGGCCACGATGCTGGTGGTGCGGGCGCCGATGTGAATGCCGAGCGTCAAAAACGGCTCGTGGTTGACCTCGACCGGCACGCGGGGCCTGCCGATGGCTCCTGATACGGCAAGGTCGGCGCGCTCGCGCAGGATTCCAGCGTCCAGCAGCGCGGTGACCTGGCGGTTCACCGTCGCAATGCTGAGCCTGGTGACTTGCGCGATGACGTCGCGGGCAATCGGACCGCGCAGCCGTGCGGCCCCGAACACCGAGGCGGCCGCCGCGTCGGCGACCTTCAGCGACGGTGCGACGACATGGTGCCGGGCCAACAGGGCACGCTTGGCGTGCTCAAGACTGGCCGGCTGACGGAGGGTGGCTGTCGAAGCGTTCACGAGAATGTCCTTTGTTGAAGTCGTCGGTGGGTCTTGGCCACACCTTCCGACTCAACGGACCAGTGCTATCCGGGGTCGGTCAGGCGCGGCAGATCGCGCGGCGACAACAACAGCTCCGGTACACACAGTGAACTTAGCACGCCAACTAAAGTTGGGCAGATGACGACACCTTCAGCATCCGGACGGGTCGCGGTGGTCACCGGCGCCAGCGCGGGCATCGGCGAAGCGACCGCGAGAACGCTTGCGGGGCAAGGCTTTCATGTCGTTTGCGTAGCCCGCCGCGAGGGCCCGATCAAGGCGCTTGCTGACGAGATCGGCGGCACCGCAATTGTGGCGGACGTCACTGACGACCAGGCGGTGGATGCGCTGGCAGCCGCCCTTGACCGGGTCGATGTGCTGGTCAACAACGCCGGGGGGGCCCGCGGACTGCAGCCCGTCATGGAAGCTGACCTCGATCATTGGCGCTGGATGTGGGAGGCCAACGTGCTGGGCACGCTGCGCGTCACCCGCGCGTTGCTGCCCAAGCTGATCGACTCCGGCGACGGCCTGATCGTCACGGTCACCTCGATCGCGGCGCTCGAGACCTACGACAACGGCTCCGGCTACACCTCGGCCAAGCACGCCCAGGGTGCACTGCACCGCACCCTGCGCGGCGAGCTGTTGGGAAAACCGGTGCGGCTCACCGAGATTGCGCCGGGAATGGTGAAAACCGACTTCTCACTTCGCCGGTTCGAGGGCGACGAGGAACGTGCGGCCCAGGTGTATGAGGGCGTCACTCCGCTGGTCGCCGAGGACGTCGCCGAGGTGATCGGATTCGTCGCATCCCGCCCGTCGCACGTCAACCTGGACCTGATCGTGATCCGGCCAAGGGATCAGGCCAGCGCGTCTCGCTTTAACCGCCAGGCCGCCCGTTGACGGGCTGAGGCGCATCCGTCGGGGTGACGGGTGCGGTGCTCGGGATCCCCGCCGGAGACGGTTGCGCCGACAAGGCTGACATTGATACCCACTCGTCCCAACTGACCGCCCAGTCCCAGAGGTCACCGTCGGAGTAGGACAGCTCGATCGAGGTTCCGGTGACCTCGACGGGGTCGCCATAGATCGCGCTGTTGAAGTACTGCTGCGCGTCGCTGGTCGACAGGTTGATGCAGCCGTTGGTGACGTTGGTGTTGCCTTGCGCACCGGAGCTGGCCGGGTTGGCGTGGATGAACTCGCCGTTGTTGGAGATTCGCACCGCGTACCGCTCGTGCACGTTGCTGTACCCGGCGGCGGGGTTGGACATGTAGAAGTCCTCGTGCTTCTCGGTCACGACGTGGATGCCACTGCGGGTGACATTGCGGGGCTGGTCGGCCTCGCCGTAGCTGCACGGCAAGGTCATGATCACGCCTTGGTCGGTGATCACCTCGATCTGGTGCGACGAGGCCTCGGCCTTGACCAATTGGCGACGACCGATCTCGAAGTTCAGCGTGATGTCCTGCGCGCCGTACGCGCCGTCGCCGAAGTCGACGCCGTAGAGCTTTGCGTCGACGTTGACCTTGGTGCCTGCCGGGTAGTAGTCCCTGGTCCGGTAGTGCACCCGCGAACCGCCCACCTCGTCGGGCAGCCACGCCCAGCCGCCCTCGACGGGCGGTTCCGTCGTGACCTTGAGCGCCTTCTCGACGGAGGCCTTGTCGCTGATCGCTGCGTCGAACTGAATGATCACCGGCGCGGCGATGCCGACAACCTGACCGTCGGCGAGCTGAAACTGACCGTTGACCTGGGCGACGGGCTTGATGGTGGTGAACTTGCCTGACACCGGAACGGCCTTGCCGTCGTGGCCGACCACCGAGCCGCCCCAGGTGTAGGAAACGTCGTAGCCCAGCGCTTCGGTGGTGGTGAAACTGGTCCGGTCGCGGTTGAGCGCGCCCGCGACGGGCTTGCCCTCGGCGTTGATCAGCGCGACACGCTGGAACCAGCCGTCCTTCACCTCCACGCCCACCGGCGCGACGGGCGCGACATCGGTGGCCCCGTCGGCGGGCTGGTAGGTGATCGACGGGGCGGCAGGCGCGTCGGGGGCGCTCGCGGACGGATTGCTGCTCTTGCTACCGCAGGCTGCGAGTGCGCCCGGCGCGACGACTCCGACCGCCAGGGCGGTCAGCGCCCGCCGCCGACTGATCGACGGCAAGGGATTGGCTGGGCTCACGCGGACCCAGGTTACCTAGAGAGCGGCTCCAAGCAGAATCGGCTCGGGTGTGAGTTCTATCCCGAATGTCGTTCTAACGCCGTCGCGTACCGTCCTGGCCAGCGAAATCACGTCGGCGGTGGTGGCGTCGCCCCGATTGGTCACAGCCAATGCATGCTTGGTCGACAACCGTGCGGGGGCGCCTTCGCCGGGATATCCCTTGCCGAAGCCGGCCCGCTCCACCAGCCACCCCGCGGCCAGCTTCACCCCCTCTGGAGCGGGGTAGTTGGGCATCAGCCCGGCTGTATCTCCCGCGCGGCGCTTCACCGTCTCGAAATCATCCGCGCTGACGACGGGGTTGGTGAAGAACGAGCCGACGCTCCAGGTGTCGTGGTCGGCCTCGTCGAGCACCATGCCCTTACGAGTCCGCAGCGATAGCACCGCCTGCCGCACCAGGGCCGGGTCGGCGCGGGACCCGGGCTCCGCGTCCACCGCGGCCGCCAGCTCGCCGTAGCGCATCGGGGCGCTGCGCCCGTCGGCATCCAGCGCGAACTCCACCTCGAGCACGATCGCGGCCTGGGAATG
>JAVRPX010000372.1:0-5381 GCA_032161985.1 Mycobacterium sp. | reverse complement strand
TCTCGACCAAGTTCGGGGCCACTGCCCTCGCTGCAGCGGCGATCGGACTCGGCGCATTGATGACCGTCGGCGCACCCTCCGCGCATGCGAGCGAAAAGTCCGCCTGCGAAAGCAAGGGTGGCACGTACACGGAGACGGCGGTCACGTGGAACGGCAAGTCCGGCACCACCTACCGCTGCTGCGTCAAGGACGCGGCGACGAATACCACCAGCTGCACGAGCACGACGGTGACCAACAACAGTTGGATTCCCGTCAACGTTCGCCCCAGGGTGATCGACACCGCCGAAACTTTCGAGCTGGCTGCGCCGATTCAACGCGTTCCCCTGGACGTGTTGAACACCGACGCGCAGATCCAGCCGGCCCCGTAATTAGTTCAAGCGAAGGAGTTCGACAATGTCTGAGGCCACGCTCTCCACACCCGAGAACGATGCCGTCGATTGGAGCGCCCTAGCGGACCAGCTCTTCCCAGTGGAGGCACTGCGGACGGCGCCAGCGGTCAATCCACTGGCACTAGTCAGAAACAGCTTCTGACGCTCCAAAGCGGCGCTTAGGTCAGCCGGACGCATACAGAGGCGGCCGCGCGTGCCACAAGCGGATCACGATGGTGCATCAACGCCCGAATCGCCGATAGGTGCTCGGTGCGATCCAACACCTCCGCTGCCAGCAGCCCCAGCATTACCTTTCAACGTCGCCCGAACGCAACAATTGGCCGATGCCGGCGGATTCCAGTTGCGGCAGGCTGAGCGCCAGAGCCATCCGTTCCGCGGCGTCTGTGACCCCACCCAGATCGAGGAGACGCAGCCACACCGCGGGGTTGCACGTGTAGACCAACGATCCCGCGGTGTCGTGGCGCCACGTGGCGAACTCCGGCTCCCCTCGGCTAGCGGCGGAGTGCTCGGCCCAGACGTCCAGACCCAATCGCGTTGGGCAAGAATGTCATTCAGTTCGGCATACGTCAGCTGCGGGGAGAGCACGATTCGTTCGTCGGTCACGCTACTATTCGGCCGGCCGCGAGCAACGCCGGATAGCCGAAGGTGTAGTCATCCACCTCGTCATCGATGCGCTGGTTGTTCTTAGATGTAAAGAGGATCGTCGCCTTTGGGGTCCACCACGAACGGCAGTGTGTCAACGGCTTGGTTGTCCAGTTTTAAATACATAATTGTCTCAATTGAGATAGAGTTGTCTCATGAAGTTGGATCGTGAACAGGTGTTGCGCGCCGCCGCGGACTTCCTCAGCCGGCGGCCCAACGCGACCCAAGACGAGATCGCCGCGACCGTCGGCATCAGCCGCGCAACGCTGCATCGCTACTTCGCCGGGCGCGACGCTCTCCTCGAGGCACTCGACCAGCTCGCGGTGGCCCACATGCATGAGGCACTGCAGACCGCCCGATGGCAGGAGGGCCCGGCCCCAGAGGCGCTGCAGCGCCTGGTGTCTGCGTGCGAACCAGTGTCCGGATACCTCACCTTGCTCTACACCCAGAGTCAGGATTTCGACGCCAATCAGGCGAAGGAAGCCTGGGCGGAGATCGACGCCGAGATCAGGCAGCTATTCGTGCGCGGTCAGCGCGAAGGCGCATTCCGCATCGATCTGACTGCCGTCTGGTTCACCGAGGCGTTCTACAGCCTGATCGCCGGCGCGGCGTGGGTGATTCAGGTCGGGCGAGGAGCGCCCCGCGATTTCACCCACATGGTCACCGAACTGCTGCTACATGGGGTGAGTGGGTCATGACGCGTCGTTGGCTCGTGCTCGGCGTGCTCAGCCTCGGAGTGCTGGTAATCGGCGTCGACGGTACGGTTTTGGCGGTGGCCACACCGTTCATTACCAGGGATCTCGGGTCGACGGCGACACAGGTCCTCTGGATCGGCGACATCTACTCCTTCGTGCTGGCGGGCTTGCTTGTCACAATGGGCAGCCTCGGCGACCGTACCGGCCATAAGAGGCTGTTGCTCTGCGGTGCAGCGGCTTTCGCTGCCATGTCCGTGGTGACTGCATACGCTTCGACGGCTGAGCTCCTGATCGGCGCGCGTGCGCTGCTTGGCGTGGCTGGAGCGACGCTGGCACCGTCGACGCTAGCGTTGATCCGCGGGCTGTTTGTCCAGCCACGTGATCGCAGCATGGCCGTCGGCGTCTGGGCCGCCATGTTCTCCGCGGGTGCCGCGCTGGGTCCCGTGATCGGTGGGCTGCTGTTGGAGCACTTCTGGTGGGGGTCAGTCTTTTTGATCAATGTCCCGGTGATGGTCGTGTTGCTCGTTGGGGGCATCGTCTTGTTGCCGGAGCAGCGCAACCCCACGCCGGGGCCGTGGGACCTACCCAGTGTGGGGCTGTCGCTCGTCGGCGTGCTCGGCCTCGTCTATGCCGTGAAGGAAGGTGCCGCTCACGGCCTTCGCGTCGACATCGCGGTGATAGGTGTCGCCGGCGCCGCGGCGTTCACACTCTTCGTCCGGCGCCAGCTCAGGCTGCCCACTCCACTAATCGACGTGCGGCTATTCCGCAATCGCGCGTTCTCAGGCGTGGTCGCGGCCAATCTCCTTTCAGTGCTCGGCCTTTCGGGCCTGGTGTTCTTTCTGTCCCAATTCTTCCAGCTGGTACAGGGCTACAGCCCGATGAAGGCCGGGCTGGCCGAACTGCCCGCCGCGGTCGCGGCGACCGTGTTCGGCGTGCTGGCCGGCGTCGCTGTGCGCTACTGGTCGCAGCGCGCCGTCCTCACGACCGGGCTGGCACTGGTCGGTGTCGCGATGGCGTCGCTGACACTCATCAGCCCGTCCACCGCCTATCTGCGGCTCGGAATCGCCCTGTTCGTCGTCGGCGTCGGCCTCGGACTGGCCTTTACCGCGGCCAGCGACGTCATCATTGGCAGCGTCATACCGCAGCGAGCTGGTGCGGCAGCCGCCGTCTCGGAGACCGCCTACGAACTCGGCATGGCTCTAGGCATCGCGACACTCGGCTCCATCATCGCCGCCGTATACCGCGGGCTAGCGATTCCGCCCGGCACCCCCGACGCGGTCGCGTCGCATGCACGGGAGTCGCTCACCGCCGCCGTCGACGCGTCAGCAAGGCTGCCCGCCGATAACGGGCAAGTCTTGGTGACCGCGGCGAAGGACGCCTTCACCGACGGGCTGGCCATCGCGGCCGGTGTGGGCTCGGCGCTGCTACTCGCTTCGGCAGTTGCGGTGTGGCTGTTACTCAAGCCACGGCCGACGCCACCGCCAATTCACCCGACAGGCACGCTCTGCTCGAAGCAGAACACATTCTCCGGATCGTATTTCGCCTTGACCCGGCGCAATCGGTCGACGTTGGGTCCCCAATAGGCGGTCTCCCACTGCGCCGTGCCGGCATTGGGCACGTTGACGTAGGCGCCATCCACATAGGGCCCCAACGCTTGGTTGAACTCGGCAATCCAGGCCTGGCACTTCGCAGTCAGCGGATCGGCCGGTGCCGGTATTCCCCCACGAGTGCCCCAGCCGGCGCCGGGCTCGGCGTAGAAGAGCGCGTCGCGGTGGGCAAACGCTGAGCCGCCGGAAGGCTCACTGGCCTTGACGGCTCCGCCGAAGGCATTGGTGAAGTAATTGCAGTCCGGCGTGGGGGCCTTCGACATGAATGACCCAATCAGGCTGATCGCTTCGACGGGGAACGGGTCGGAGACGAACTGCGAGAAGAACTTCCAGTTCGCCGCCTCCTCGAGCGGCGGGATCTGGAATCCCGCGTAGGTGTCGGCCCAACTCGCGTTCACCGTCGAGACGTCGGGATCGCCGACCGACAGGATCGGCGCCAGCATCTGCGTTGCCTCTGCCTCCGACCCGGATGCGAGCACACCGATCAACTGGACTTCATCGCGGCGTATCTCGAGCTGGCTGGTGAGGCGGTTGTCGGTGTGCGGAGCGCAGCGCTGCCAGGCTTCGAAGATCTCTGCGAGGTGACTCAGGCCCGGCCAGCTCGCCGTCACGTAGATGGTCTGTGCGAGCGGATGAATCGCGTAGGTCAGTGAGGTGACGATGCCGAAGTTGCCGTTGCCCGCACCGCGCAGCGCCCACAGCAGATCAGAGTTGTTGTTCTCGTCGGCGACGATTGCCTTGGCGCCGTTGACGTCCGATGCGACGACGACTTCTGCCGCGATGAGGTTGTCGGAGGCCATGCCAAAGTTGCGGGTAAGGAGCCCGAAGCCGCCGCCGAGGGTGGCGCCGACGAGGCCGACGGTTCCTTCGGTGCCGGTCGGCGCCGCGAAACCGGCTCTGCCGAGCTCGGTGACAGCTTCTAGCTGGTTGAGCCCGGCGCCAACAGTCGCAGTGCTCGATCCCTTGTCGATCGTTGCCGACTTCATTTCGCTGACATCGATCACGATCCCGTGGTCGACATTGGACCACCCCTCAAGACTGTGGCGGCCGCTGCGCACCCGAAGCGGGACGTCGTTCTGTCGCGCCCACGCCAAGGCGTTGACCACGTCCTGCGTGTCCTGGGCGAACACGATCGCCGCCGGATCGTGGGTGAACAGCAGGTTGTAGCCGGCGCTCGCCGTCGGGTAATCGGCGTCGCCGGGACGGACCACCCGGCCCGTCAGCTCGGCCGGTCGCGCCGTGGTGGACGTCATGCCGTCGTCTCCGGCGCGACCGCGAAAATGTCTACGCCCGGCTCGGTGTCGAGCACCTCGCGGTTGAAGATCCACATGTACGCGAAGTAGATGCCACCGGCGAGGATCAGGCCGAGCACGACCAGCGTGGGGACGGTGGCGTCCCCGGGCGTGACCAGGAAGACCAGCGCGGCCGCTACCCAAATCAGCGCAGCGATCGCGACCGGCAGCTCGAAGCGGCCGAGGCTGAACCCACCCTGTTTGTGCTCGAGCCGTTTGCGCACAGCCAGGTAGAGCACCACGACCGCGCCGTAAATGAGTGCAGGCAGGATCGTCCCCCCGATGATCAATTGCATCAGGGCTGCACCGGGAAGCGCGACCATCAGGACGACGCCCACGACCAGGATCAACATCGTTGCAGGGAGCGGGGTTTGCGTGCGCGGGTTCACCCGTCGCATCAAAGCGTGCGCCGGGAAGCGCTTGTCCCTTGCCATGGCGAACACCTGCCGCGAGCATGCCGCCATCACCACCATGCCGGCACCGAACATCGCGATCACGATGCCTGCCAACAGGATTCGTTCGGCGACCGGCCCGAGCTGACTGCGGATGATCGCGGCGACTGGCGAACCGCTGGCGCTTACGCCCGGAACGTCCTTGATCGCGACGGTGAGCGCGATCAGGAACAAGAGTCCAAGCACTCCCGCGGCGACCACCGATGCCACGATTGCGCGTGGGACGCTGCGGAACGGATCCTTGGCCTCCTCGGCCAGGTTCGCCGCGGAATCGAAGCCCACCAACGTGGTCAGGCCCATGATC
>JAVRPX010000371.1:0-3034 GCA_032161985.1 Mycobacterium sp. | reverse complement strand
GTACGTCAGCGCGATCAGGATCAACACGATGACCAAGCTGGCCACGGTCGCCAGCACGATCTGAAACAGCGCGAAGCGGTCGCCGTTCGCGGTCGGCCCGAAGATGCCGACTACCAGCGTGACCGCGATCACGGCGGTGCGGAATCGGGGCGTGGTTGCCCAGCACGCCAGCGGGATGATCGCCCAGAGCAGATACCACGGCTGCACGACCGGGAACAGCAGCACGGTGGCACCCAGCGCGACGCCAAGCCCGCCCACCGGATGCAGCCGTCCGCGCAGCACGGCGAACAGCAGCCAGGTGACCACCACCGCGATCAGGAACACGCCGATGCCACGGGTCAGCGCCAGCACCGCGGTGGTGTGGTCGCCGAGGCGTAGCAGGATGCCGACTTGGCCGGTGCCGAGCGCCAGCAGTGTCGGAGGCGACATCCAGCTGCGCACCACGTTCGCCGTGCCCAGTGTGAATATCCAGCCAAAGCCGAGGCCGCTGGCCCAACCGATCACCGCCATCACCGCCAACGCCACCGCGGTCAGCGACCCGGTTGAGATAAGGAAGGCCTTGACCGTGCCGCCCCAGCGGCGGGCCAGCGCCATTGCGACGAATCCCAGCGCCAGCAGCGACGGCAGCTTCACCTGCGACGACAACGTGATCAGCACGGTGCCCAGGAGCAGCATGCCCATCGGATACCAACGCGCCCACTCCTCGCGGCCACGCGGCCAGCCCAGCGGTTTGGGGACCAACGGACGGGTCGCATCGACGGCACGCAGCGCGAACTCAGTGCCAGCCAACATCAGGCCCAGCATCAGCGCCTCGTTGTGGATGCCCGCGACCAGGTGCATGAACAGCAGCGGGTTGGCCGGGCCGAGCCACAGCGCGCTCACCTCGGCGACGCCGCAGCGCCGCGCCAGCCGCGGTGTGGCCCACACGATGAGCCCGACACCGGCAAGCACCACAAGCCGGTGACACAGCACCGCTTCGACGATGTTCTCGCCGGTCAATGCGGAGATGCCGCGGCCGATCCACAGAAACAGCGGACCGTAGGGCGCCGGTGTCTCCCGCCACAGGTTCGGCACCGAAAGGGTGAACACATGGTCGAGGCCCAACCCGGTAGCCGGGCCCACCCGGTACGGGTCGAGCCCCTGCAGCGAGATCTCGCTCTGCGCAAGGTACGAGTAGACATCGCGGCTGTACATCGGCGGCGCGATGAGCAGCGGCAGCGCCCACAGCAGCAGCAAGCGGTCCAGCTGGCTGCGTGTCATCCGTCGTTGGCCCAATGCGAAACGGCCCAGCATCAGCCAGGCCAGCGCCATCATCACCGCGCCCGTGGTGGTCATGGTCAGCGAAACCGTCTGGATCCGCGAGGGGAGGTTGAGCAGCCGCACCCCGAACGTCGGGTCCTGGACCACCGGGCGTGCGCCTGCTCCCAGCGCTCCGATCGCCATCAGTACGGTGCCGGTGGCCCCGAACAGGCGTGTTCGCCGCAGCGCGATCAGCTCGGCATCATTGAGCGGGGAGCCGACGGTCCGCTCGTCGCCGTGCCAGCCGGCAATCGACGTGCTGAGGGAGCGTAGGCGGGCTGCCACCAGAGCAGCGTAGCCGTCACGGCTATGGCGCTTATCACCCTAAGGGTGTCCTTGCTGGACCCGGTTTCGGAATTCCGTCACAATGGTGTTGTGAAAATCCGTCCCGAGGTCGACCGCCACACGCGTGGCGCGATCGTCCAGCTCTTGCTGGAGGACGGACCAATCACTGCAGGTGAGATTGGTGAGCGGCTGGGCATCTCCGCCGCGGGCGTGCGCAGGCACCTCGATGCCCTGATGGACGCGGGCGAAGCGCAGTCCAGTGCCGCGGCCGCCTGGCAGCACAGCGGGCGCGGCCGGCCGGCCAAGCGGTATCGGCTTACCGCCGCGGGCAGGTCGAAGTTGGGTCACACCTACGACGACCTCGCCGTGGCCGCGATGCGCCAGCTGCGCGAGATCGGCGGCGACGACGCCGTCCGGACTTTCGCGCGGCGCCGCATCGACACCATCCTTGCGGGAGTAACCGACGGCCCCGGCGGTGTTGAATCGACTGCCGATAGGGTTGCCGCGGCGCTGACCAGCGCCGGCTATGCGACGACTGTGACGTCGGTGACGCCGGTGGCTGGGCCGATCCACGGCATCCAGCTGTGCCAGCATCACTGCCCGGTGTCGCATGTCGCCGAGGAGTTTCCGGAGCTGTGCGAGACCGAGCGGGAGGCCTTCGCCGAGATCCTCGGCACCCACGTGCAGCGGCTGGCGACCATAGTCAACGGCGACTGCGCCTGCACCACGCACGTCCCGCTCACCGAAAGCAAGACTGAAAAGCCACCATCCCTCCGGCGCACACCCCGCGCCGAAGCCACCACAAGCAAGCAAGGAGCGTCGACATGACGACGACCCCGGAGAAGCAGCTGACCCAGGACGAGGCCATCGCCTCGATGGGTACGTACGGATACGGCTGGTCGGACTCCGACGTGGCGGGTGCCAGCGCGCAGCGCGGCCTCTCCGAGGCGGTGGTCCGCGACATCTCGGCCAAGAAGAACGAGCCCGAGTGGATGCTGGACGTCCGGCTCAAGGCGCTGCGCACATTCGACAAGAAGCCGATGCCGAACTGGGGCTCCAACCTCGAAGGCATCCACTTCGACAACATCAAGTACTTCGTGCGCTCCAGTGAGAAGCAGGCAGCAACGTGGGACGACCTGCCCGCGGACATCAAGAACACGTACGACAAGCTCGGCATCCCCGAGGCCGAAAAGCAGCGCCTGGTGTATGGTGTAGCCGCACAATATGAGAGCGAAGTTGTTTACCACTCGATCCGGGAAGACCTTGAGGCACAAGGGGTTATCTTCCTCGACACCGACACCGCGCTGAAGGAACACCCGGAGATCTTCAAGCAGTACTTCGGCACCGTGATCCCGGCTGGGGACAACAAGTTCTCGGCGCTGAACACCGCTGTGTGGTCGGGTGGTTCGTTCATCTACGTGCCGAAGGGCGTGCACGTCGACATCCCGCT
>JAVRPX010000370.1:0-11595 GCA_032161985.1 Mycobacterium sp. | reverse complement strand
CAGTGTGTTGACACCCAGCTCACAGCAATAGACACCAAAGGTCCTCAGGCGCCATCACTTTCACCGTGGCGGTTGTCGATCGCTCTCAGATTGCCTACCGGTTAGCAGGGGGCACCAAATGGGTGTCTGCGGTGACGTCGCCGGTCCGATGGCGCGCAAACCTGGAAGGGCAAGGCAGATAGACAATCGAAAGGAAGTTCCATTATGCGAATTGGATTGAAGTACATCGCACCGATGTTGGCGGCGGGCGCTGCCGCGGTCGCGATCGGCGCCGCACCGATCGCCGCGGCCGCTCCCGCTCCGGCCCAGCCGGCGACGGTCGCCGCGGCCCCCACCGTGGAGGCGGCCGGTTGGCACGGCGGCGGCGGCGGCGGTTGGCACGGCGGCGGCGGTGGTTGGCACGGCGGCGGCGGTGGTTGGCACGGCGACGGTTGGCGCGGTGGTTGGGGACGTTGGTTCCATCCCTGGGGCTGGTGAGCGGCCGATAACGCGCTGGGTCGAGGTCATGCTGTCGCGGCCTCGACCACCCGCGTGATACGCCCCGCCGGCAGTCGGCGCGATGGCGGTAATGAGGCCGTCGAGCACCTGGCGCTGGTGGTGCCCCCTAGGCTGCGCCGATGTCCCAACCGACAGTGAAGCCCTGGTTGAGCACGAGGTCGGTCAGAACGTCTGCCCGGTCTCGAAGCGCCCATGATTCCATTTCGAACCCATCGTCGGCGAACACGGCGAAGTTGAGCGAGGTCTGCGGGGTTGTGCGGGACCTGTAGACGACCGAGTCGATTTCGGTCCACCAGCGCTTGACTGCGTCGGCCAGGCGATGACAGGTGTCCCAGACGTCAGGATGCTGCCCCGTGCTGATTTGGTCGTCGAGGTCGAGCGCGTCGAGGTTCTTCGCCGTGCGCAGATCGAGTACGCGCAGGTTTCGTGCGGCAACCAGCCGCACCAGGTGGTGGGTTCGTGGTCGGCGGGGATGACGAGACCAGTTGACCGGTATCGCTCCCTGAATGCGCCAACGATTGCGAGATTCGCGTAGCGGGTTCGGAATGCGCCCGATTCAGGATCGAATCGATTCCGAGGCTCTGCAAAACCGACCCAGTCCCAATCCACTGGCGGCGTTGAATCGACTCGCCAAATTTCGCTGCCGGCAGACACCGAACGACGGCGAAGCCCAACTGGCCGATCCTGCGGGAACGCGGCCAGGTAGCCGGCGGGAAGCTCAGGCACCGATGGACGTCAGCATCCGCCACGCCGTTTCGGCCGTCTGCGTGTTACGCAGCGCTTCTGCGATCGATATACCACCGAGCTCGTCATGCTTAAGGCGCATGATGCGGTCGGCGGCCAGTGGGTCGAATGTAAACCGGGCGAGCAGTTCGAGTATCCGGGGAAGGTCTGGGCGGACGCGGTCGTCGTCGAATTGCCAAGCAGGAAACCAGGTTCGGTTGCCGACGGCGGCGCCGAGTAGCTTGCCGCGCGTCCGAAGCCGGTGGACGGCCTGTGGTGTGCGCAGCCCCAGCAGCGCCTGAACATCGGGCGTCGGCATCGAACCATCGACGAAGTCCTGGACCAGCGCAGCGCGGCGCTGTGAGTTCAGCTTGTGAGCAGTGATGCGTTCGAGCGTTCCCTGCGGGGTGGTGGGTGCGGCTAGCAGGGCATCAAGGACACGAGCGAAACCCACGTCTCGTCGAGCCCGCTCAGCTACCCGACGAACAATTGGAGCGACGGCGGCAGGCATACAGACATCGTACGGGCGGTCAGCCGATCGAAACAATCGAAACAAGGGATCTCCGCCGTCATCCGAAGTGATCGTGAGGTTCAGACCCAATGGGCTGGGTACCCGCCGCACGTGGCGGCCGACCATCGGGATCCGCAGTCAATCGTGGCCCGCGGCGTCACGCTGCGCGGACCGTGGGGACCGGTTTACGGGCCGGTCGACCTCGAGGCCGATGCCGGCGGTGTAAGCGTCCTGGTGTGCCCGGCCGGACTGGGCCGAACGGCCTTGCTGATGACCCTGGCCGGCCGGATGAAGCCGCGGACGGGATCGCTGACCGTGCTAGGCCAGGACGCGGCCCCCGCCATCTTCGCCAGGTCGGCGCTGGCGGGCATCGACGAACTCGACGGCATCGCCGAATGGATCACGGTCCGTGACGCCGTCGACGAGGAGCTTCGGTGGGCCGCACCGTGGTACCGGGCGGTGCCCCGCGCCGGGTCGCGCGAACTCGAGTTGCTCTGCGCAGCTGTGTTCGGGCCGCTCCCGATGCCGCCGCTGGATGCCTACGTCGACGGGCTGCCCGAGCTCGACCAGCTGTTGGTGCGGATCGCGCTGGCCAACACCAAACGCCCGCCGCTGCTGGTGGTCGCGAACCTCGACCGGGTCACCGACGACCGGCACCGCGAACTGCTGGTGGCGCGTCTCGTCGAACTCGGTCGGGCGCAGACCGTCATCACCGCCAGCGCCAACGGTGTGTCGCCGGAGTCGGGTGTGCGCGCGCAGATTCGTGTCGAGAATGTCGGGCCGGCCGAGTTCGCCGCCGGCGGCCAGAAGGGTGCGAGCTGATCATGTTGGCCGGAATATCGCTGGGCAGCGATTTCAAGCGTTTCACGCGCGGAACCATGCCGCGCATCGCGCTGGTGACCATCGTTGTGCTGCCGCTGCTGTACGGGGCGATGTATCTGTGGGCGTTCTGGAATCCGTTCGGCCACGTGGACAAGCTGCCGGTCGCGGTGGTCAACGACGACCGCGGTGCGGTGGCGCAGGGCCGGGAGCTGGACGCGGGTGAACAGGTCGTGAGGGGTCTGGTGGCCTCGAAACAACTTGACTTGCATCAGGTTTCAGACAACGAAGCCGCCGAAGGAGTCGCCCACGGCGCATACTACTTTTCCATCACGGTGCCCGAGGACTTCAGCGACGCGATCGCGTCAGCGGCCGGCGAGCATCCCCGGAAGGCGCAGATCCGCTTCTCGTTCAACGACGTCAACAATTACCTGGCGTCAGTTATCGGGCAGAACACGGCGCGCGAAGTGCTCAACCAGGTCAACCAGCAGGTCGGGGCGCAGACGGTGGACGCGGTGCTGGTCGGGCTGACCGACGCGGGCCAAGGATTGAGGCAGGCGGCCGACGGCGCCGGGCGGCTCTCTGCGGGCCTCACGACAGCCCACGACGGGGCGCAGCAGCTGGCGGCCGGGTCGCGCGCGCTGGCCGACAATCTGGCGGTGGCGCGCGACGGGGCGGCGACGCTGGCGGCGGGGACGCGGCAGTTGTCGTCGTCGATCACCACGGCGACCGACCCGGTTGTCAGTGTGCTGGACCGGATCGACGGCCTGGGCCTGGATCCGGCGGCGGTGGGGGAGACGGCGTCGCACCTCAGCGCGGCGGCCCGCTCGGCGGGCGACCGGATCGCCGCGCTAAACATCGACTACACGCAAGCCGCGGGAATCGTCGACCAGGTCGTGGGTGGGCTGCGCACCAACCCGGATCCCACCGTGCGTGAGCTGGGAGAGACCCTCGCGGGCGCGCAGTCGCTCATGCGAGCCAGGGGAATCGACCCGACCACCGATGACGGGCTGGCCCGATTACGAAGCGACGCACAGCAATTGGAGACCGAACTGGGTGACCCGAATACTCAGCTGCGGAGGCTGATGACCCGGGTGCTCGACGGCGGGCTGAAGGCAGACGTGGTCAGGCTGCGTGACGGTGCGACACAGCTGAACACCGGCGCGCAGAGACTCAGCGGCGGGCTGGTGCAGTTGACCGATGGCGCGCAGCGACTGGCCGACGGCTCGCAGGCGTTGGTGTCTGGCACCGGCCAGCTGAAGGCCGGGGCGCAGGTGTTGGCGACCAAGTTGAGTGAGGGAGCGCGGCAGTTGCCGTCGTGGACGGTGCAGCAACGCACGCAGGTGGCGCAGACGTTGTCGGCGCCGGTGGAGCTGGACGTGGTGTCGCGAAACCGGGCAGCAACGTTCGGCACCGGGTTCGCGCCGTTCTTCCTGCCGCTGGCGTTGTTCATCGGCGCGCTGATCATCTGGATGTTGTTGACACCGTTGCAGTCTCGGCCGGTCACGCGCGGACTGGCCGCAGTAAGGGTGATGCTGGTGTCGTACTGGCCGGGGTTGTTGGTGGCGCTGTGCCAGGCGATGGTCATGTATGCGGTGGTGCACTTCGGTGTCGGGCTGGAGCCCAGGTATCCGGTGGCGAGCCTGGCGTTCCTGGCCCTGATCGCCGCGGTGTTTCTGGCGATGATCCAGGCGTTCAACGCGGTGTTCGGGGAGGCGACGGGCCGGGTGGTCGCGCTGGCCTTTTTGATGTTCCAGTTGGTGTCGGCGGGTGGCATCTATCCCGTCGAGACGACGGCCAGACCGTTCCAGATCCTGCATCCATACGTTCCGATGACATACGCGGTCAACGGGTTACGGGAGCTGACGGTCGGCGGGGTCGACTCGCGGTTGTGGGTGGCGATCGGAGTGCTGGTGGGTGTGCTGGTCGCATCGCTCGGGGCGACCGCCTGGGCCGCGCGGCGAGACCGGCAGTACACCGTGGCGCGACTGAAACCCCCGGTGGAGGTGTGAAATGGAATGCATGCTTCCCGCAGTCGCGCTACGTCAGCAACGCATCGCACGTTACAGGCAGGTCGCGCACCCGCACCCCCGTGGCGTGATAGATCGCGTTGACCACCGCCGCCGGTGAGCCGACGATGCCGATCTCGCCGGCACCGCGTGAACCCATCGGGTTGGAGTGCTTGTCGACGTCGTCGAGCCAGATCGCGTCGATGTCGGGAATGTCGGCGTGCGCACTGATGTGGTAGCTGGCCAGGTCCTGGGTGACGACGTGACCGAAACGGTGATCGCGCACGCTTTCCTCGTGCAGCGCCATCGACAGCCCCATGGTCATGCCGCCGATCAACTGTGAGTGCAGCGTCGTCGGATTGATCGCCCGGCCGATCGAGAACACACCGAGCATGCGGGACACACGAATCTCGCCGGTGTGGCGGCTGACTCGGGCCTCGGCGAAGTGCGCGCCAAACGAATACATCGCGTAGTTCTTGGCTTCCTCGTTCTCGGGTGCGTCCGCGGTGGTGGCGACTCCGACGGCGGGGTCGGCACCGTGATCGTGGCGAAACTGTTGCGCCGCAGCGACGATCGCGCGGCCCCAGGAGCTGATTCCCGACGAGCCGCCCTCCACCGATGCGGCCGGCAGGTCGGAGTCGCCGATCTGCAGGTCGATCGCCTCCAGGTCGCAGCCCAACGCGTCGGCGGCGATCTGCGTCAGCGCGGTCCAGGTTCCGGTGCCGATGTCCACCGCGCCGATCTGCACGGCGAAGCGTCCCGGCGCGACGTGCTCGATGCGCGCGCTGTTGCCGGGCTGGATCATCGCGGGATACACCGCCGAGGCGACGCCGGTGCCGATCAACCACTCACCGTCGCGGCGGACTCCGGGCGTCGGGTCGCGCGGCGCCCAACCGAACCGCTCGGCGCCGGTCTGCAGGCACTCGACGAGCCGTCGGTCCGACCACGGGTGGCCGGTCTCCGGGTCGACGTCGGGCTCGTTGCGGATGCGCAGCTCGATCGGGTCGATGCCACAGGCGACGGCCAGTTCGTCCATCGCGACCTCGAGGGCGTACATGCCGGGGCATTCGCCGGGTGCCCGCATCCAGAAAGGAACGGGCACATCGAGTTTAGCCAGCCGGTGGGACGTCTTGCGGTTTGCGCCGGCGTAGAGCCATCGCGTCGGCAGCGCGGTCTGCTCGGCGAACTCCTTGATCGTCGCGGTCTGCTCGACGACGTCGTTGCTGATTGCGGTGATGGTGCCGTCGCGTTCCGCGCCGAGACGGATATGCTGGATGGTCGGCGTGCGATAGCCGACGAACGCGAACATCTGCTGTCGGGTGACGGCCAGCTTCACCGGTCGACCGCCGGCGCGCTGCGCGGCCATGACCGCCAGCACGTTGTGCGAGTGCGGCGCGCCCTTGGAGCCGAAGCCGCCGCCGACATGCTTGGCGACGACGCGCACCTGTTCGGGATCGAGGCCGAACAGCGTCGCCATCTGCTTGCGGACGGCATGCACACCCTGTGTCGAGTCGTACAGGGTCAGCCGCGGGCCGTCGGCATCCCAAATGGCAATGCTCGCATGGGGTTCCATCGGGTTGTTGTGCTGGTGCGGGGTGGTATAGGTCGCATCGACGGTGATCGCGGCGTCGCGCAGGGCGGCCTCGGCGTCACCCTCGGACGTGTCGGTGGGCCACGATGGGTTGACCCTTTCCGGGGCGTACAGCCGCGGGTGGTCTGGACGTATTTCGGTGTCGTGCTCGGCCGCCTCGTATTCGACGCGCACAAGACTTGCTGCATGCCGGGCGGTTTCGCCGCTCTCGGCGATCACGCCGCCGATGATCTGTCCGCGGTAGTCGACCTGGTCGTCCTGCAGGATGGTGAGGTCGCCGTCGGAGGTGTCCGCCAGGCGGGGTGCATCGAAGACGGTAAGGATCGCGACGACGCCCTCGACCGCCCGTGCCCGCGTGGTGTCCACCGCGGTGATACGTCCATGGGCGATGGTGGCTTGCAGCGGATGCAGGTACAACGGTGCGTCGACCCGATGCTCGAAGGCGTAGGGCGCCGTACCGGTCACCTTGGCCCGTCCGTCCAGGCGGGTGACACGGGTGCCGATGGCGTGGGGTTGCAGAGTGGTCATCGCTGCCGCCCCTCGGCAAGAGTGGTCAAAGTGGCGACGATGGTTCTCCGAGTGAGCTCGACCTTGAACTCGTTGCCGGGCAACGGCTGTGCATGTTCGAGTTCGGCGTCGGCGGCCCGGCGGAAGGTGTCCTCGGTGGCGGCTGCGCCGACGAGCACCTGCTCGGCCCGGCGGGCGCGCCAGGGTTTGTGGGCCACGCCGCCGAGCGCGATGCGGGCAGAGGTGACGGTGCCGTCGTCGACGACGAGTTCGGCGGCGACGGAGGTGAGCGCGAACGCGTAGGAGGCGCGGTCGCGGACCTTGCGATAGGTGGACCGGGCGCCGTCGGGCGGAGGAGGGATCTCGACAGCGGTGATGAGGGCACCGGGCGGTAGCTCGGTGTCGCGGTCGGGGCGGTCGCCGGGCAGCCGGTGGAACTCGGTGACCGGAAGGCGGTGTTCACCGTCGCCGTCGTGGAAGACGACATGGGCGTCGAGGGCGGACATGGCGACGGCCATGTCGGACGGGTGCACGGCCACGCAGTGCTCGGACGCACCGAGGATGGCGTGGTAGCGGACGTAGCCGCCGATGGCGGAGCACCCCTCGCCGGGGGTTCGCTTGTTGCAGGGCGTGGTGACGTCCTGGAAGTACACGCAGCGGGTGCGCTGCAGGAGGTTGCCTGCGGTGGTGGCGAGGTTGCGTAGCTGCCCGGACGCGCCAGACAGCAGGGCGCGGGCGAGCATCGGGTAGCGGCTGCGCACGACAGGGTCGACGGCCAGGTCGGTGTTGCGGACGTCGGCGCACACGCGCAGCGTGCCCTCGGGTAGTTGTTCGATGTCGGTGAGGGGCAGGTGTCCGACGTCGACAAGGAGGCCGGGCTCGACGATGCCGAGCTTCATGTGGTCGACGAGATTGGTTCCGCCGGCGAGGTATACGGCGTCGGGGCGGTCGGCGACAGCGGTGATGGCGTCGGCGATGCTGGTGGCCCGGTGGTAGTCGAAGGGGATCATCGGGCGGCCTCGTGAATGGCGGCGACGATGTTGGGATAGGCGGCGCAGCGGCAGAGATTGCCGCTCATGCGTTCGCGGATCTCGGCGTCGGACAGTTCGGGGGTCTGGTCGAGGTCGTCGGTGACGCTGCTGGGCTGGCCGGCCTTGAGCTCGTCGAGCATGCCGACGGCGGAGCAGATCTGGCCGGGCGTGCAGTAGCCGCATTGGAAGCCGTCGTGGTCGAGGAAGGCCTGGGCGACGGGGTGCAGCGCGTCGGTGTCGCCCAGGCCCGCGGCGGTGACGACCTCGGCGCCGTCGTGGGCGACCGCGAGCGCGAGGCAGGTAGTGGCGCGCCGACCGTCGAGCAGGACGGTGCACGATCCGCACTGACCGTGGTCGCAGCCCTTCTTGGGCGCGGTGACGCCGAGGTGTTCGCGCAGCAGGTCGAGCAGCGTGACGCGGTTGTCGACACGCAACGTGTGCGGGGCGCCGTCGACGACCAGCGTGATATCGGTGAAGTGGGCAGACTCCATCGCAGCGGCGTACCCCGGACTGGACTGATGAAACGACGCTGCCGCGATGTTCGCGACAATTCGCCCCGGCGAATGGGCCGAAGCCGATTAGTTGGTGGGTGGTCGCAGATATGGACCGCACGCAGATAGGCTCGCCCGTCCGCGTTGCCTTAGGCACGACTAGATAACGCGACACGAAGGCAGCGAACTTCTCGACGCCTGTCTGAAGCGTCCAAAGTTAGCGGGATCCCGTCGGCCTCATCTGTAAATCGACGCACCAGTGTCACTCCTTTCACACTGGTTTAGCTGGTCACCGAGGCTGTGCAGGATGAGGCACATGGTGTTCGGTTGCGGCGGACGGGTTTCCGTCGAAGCCGACTCCTCGGCACCGCTGCAAAGCAGAGGTGAATGACGGTTATTCAGCGGGTGAATCGAGGCTGGCGCGAACGTCTTTCATACGGCGGTAATACCGGAGCGGATTCTCGGGCGTTCCGATGAAACCGTAGCGCTGGTAGAAAGCCGCCGCGCTGTCATCGACTGCGTCCACAACGATAAGACGTGCGGCAGCGACCTCCCCGGCCGCGACGGCCTTGCGCAGCGCTTCGGCGAGAAGCATTGCGCCAACGCCTTTTCCGTGCTGTGACTGGTTGACTGCCAGGCGGGCCAGCAGCACCATGCCGACCGGATACGCCGGCATACCGCGAACGAGCTTTGCAGGAGCATCGGCTCGAAGCACCGAGCCCATGGTCAGGCTGAAGTAGCCGATGACGCGGCCGCTTCGTGTCGCGACGAATGTGCGCGCGGAGTCCATGCGTTGTGCTGCCAGAGCGTGGCGCTGAAGCCACGTGTCGAGGTCCTCGTTTCCCGAATTGAAGGTGGAGACGTCGTGGTGGGCATCGAGGCGTTCGAGTAGGACGCGCGGAGCGCGGCTCACGCCTCGCGGAGCTTCGGGTTGTTCTTGAACAGGTCAACCAACTCCGGTACCGGCTTGGCTGGCTTATCGAGTTCGGCGATGAATTGGTCGAACGCCTGGTTCGACAGCACCAAATCCTGATGCCGCTTCACGACTCCCTTCGCCCGCGACGTGACGGTGTCGAGCACGAACGCCGTCACCGTGGTGTCCTCGAGGTCTGCCGCCTGACGGATGAGCGCGTCCTGCTCTGGGGTTACTCGGACCTCAAGTCGATGACGTCGAGGTTTGACTTCACGGTCGCTCATGAGCTGAGCATACCAAGCGTCCGGACGGTGTCCGGACGCGTGATGGCGACTTAAGGGAGCGCCGCGGCTGGTGGGTCACTCGTTGTTGGTCCAGATCTCAGCAAGCATGGTGGCGCCGGGAAGCAGGGATAGGGCCGCAGCGCCCGTGGTCCATGCGTGCCAGTTGACGGTGTCGATCAAGTCGAGCCCCTCCATGACCGGGGACTGCTGGGCGATCGCGATCCGCACGTCCTCCACGCTGACGGGTTGCCCGTCGCGCTGCCAGCCGCGTCCGAGCAGCTGATGCACCCGCGCTGCGAGCTCTGCAAGTGGGAGCGGACCGTGCGCGGCGAGCACGCCGACTGTCAGTTCGGTGATCTCGGTGGCATAGGCGTGAGGGTCGAACGCCGACCTGAGTCGGCGCACTATGGCGAGATCATCGCCGGCCGCGCGGGTGGGGGCAAGCACGTCGTGGCGCAGCCGCAGAAAACCTACGCCGCGCAACAGCCCGTGCAGCGCCCCCAGCGGCGGCAGGTCGTCCTCGGTGGCGGCGGGTCGGCCGAGCGGGTGCCAGTGTGGGCGGTGCTGTTGCATGCTGCGTACCACCGTTCGTGGAAGCCGCCCGCCCGGTGTGAGTTTGATTCCCTCGGCAGCGAAATCGAGTAGCAGCCGAACACTTTCGGGCACCTCACCGACGACCCGGCGCACCCACTGGTCAGTTGCGGCGCGGTCGAACGGCCGCAATCGGTCGCCGACCCAGCTGCGCATGTGCTCGTGCTTGGGGTGCGCCGGGTCAGCCAGCGCGTCGAGCAGTTCGGCGTACCCGCCGGGTCCGCCGCAGTCTTCGGGCGGACAGGCACCATGCCCGTCCACGCAGCCGGGTGCCGAGCCACCGGGCCCGAGCACCTCGACGTCGTGGGTCCAGCCGTCGCCGAAGTCGTAGAGGTATTCGAACTCGGCGCCGAGATCGGCCAGCCGGGCACCGGTTTCGTCACGCTGGTCCTCGGGCCACACCTCCTCGCCGGGAATCTCCATCCCGTAGGTTGCCTGCGGCGTGACGAACTGGTGCAGATGCGAGTCGGTCCACCCGATTGCGGCCTGCAGCAGCTCGTGCAGCTCCGGCAGGGTCGCCGACGCGGGCAGATCGATCACCCGGGCGACCGCCGGTTCGACGTCGCGCAACACCACCCGCAGGCGCGCGGTCTTCATTGGTGTGGATCCGCATCGACGGATGTCGGTGCGGCGCAACACTTCTTATACTTGCGTCCCGACCCGCACCAGCACACCTCGTTGCGGCCCGGTGGCCAGGCGGTCACATCTGGGTCGGCGGTCATTGCCAGGTGGGCGGCATACTCGGCCCTGGCATCGGCTGAATCGGGCCGGTGTCCTTGGTCGGCGCACCACGCGGTAAACGGCGCCACCCGCACCGGGGCGATCGCCATTCCGGGCATGCCGGCTTCTGCGTACTCCGCAAGTTGTTGCTGCATCACCCGGCAGTACTGCGAGTGCGGCAGCGGCCCGTCCGGGCCGACCACCCGATCGCTTCCAGCAAAATCAGGCCACATTTTCAGCGCCTGCTCGTAGTCTCCGGCCGGCAGCCACGCGAACGCCACGATGCCGACCGCCTCCGACTCCCGCTCCAACCGATCCCCTGGACCCGTCATCGGTTCGCATCTTCTCGCATCGCGATGATTCGCACCAGTGTGCGGTCAGCGGCTGCCATGCGGATCGCCCTACCTGGCCTGATCCGCGTCGCAAGAATCAGGCGGGTCTCGATGACGCCGATCATTAGCGATCAGCGGTCGATCGACGCTCCCGCGCTTCACTTTCTTGGACGGTCACGTGCTGGCTCCGGCCAGGGTGGTGATCGGTTCGGTGAATGTCAAGCGGGGGACGGGGATTTCGCGGTCGTGGCCGTCGAGCGAGCGGAAGTGGACGGTCGTCGACTCGATGGCTTCGGGGTTGGGTTGTTTGAGCGCCCAGGACCACAGCACGATGATGTGGCCGAGGTTCTCGGTGTTGCTGTCGATGGGCTCGTCGAGGGCGGCGGTGGCCTGCTCGATCATGGTGCCGCACTGGCCGATGTCGGTGATGAGGCGTTCCATCTGCAGGGCGATGGCGCGGGCCGCGTCGTGTCGGCGGGGATTTCCGTCACCTGAACGGTTTCCCGACATCAGCGGAATGTCCGCCCTCCCAAGGCATTGCGCTCACTCGAAGCAGCATGGTGCCGCTGTGAAAC
>JAVRPX010000369.1:0-7064 GCA_032161985.1 Mycobacterium sp. | reverse complement strand
TGACGCTGATCGCCGGCACCTTGAACCGCTCTTCGATGGCTTCGCGCATCGGGACGCAGTTGTCGGTGATGTTCGGACCGAACACCACCAGGCAGCCTTCATCGACCAGTTCCGCATACGCGTCGATTACTGCCTTCACCGAACCCTTGGGCAGGCCTTCCACCTCGCGGTAGATCATTCGCACGGGCCGGTCCATCAGGCCTTGTGCGACCGCCTCTTCGAAGACGAGGTCGAAGCATTGCGTGAATGAGGCCAAGAGCTCCTCGGGGAAGCCGGGCGGCAGGGTGAAGTCCATCAGGTAGCCGATCCTGATCGGCTCGGCAGTGCTTTCGTAGGACACGTGACCTCCCCAAGCGGCGACCTAATATTTGTTCAGACCCTAGTCGGAACGCTGAGCAGCGTCAATCATCCGGGTGCGGGTCCGTCCGAAGAGCCCAGGTAGACCTCGATCATCTCGTTGAGGCCGCGCCCCACCGACGCGTCGTCCGTCAATGGTCCGGCGATCGCGGCCCTGGCCGCGTCGCGTTGCGTCAGGCCTTCGGCGATGAGCCGGCCCGCCGCGATCAACACGCGCGTTGAGGCAACTTCGCGCAGTCCCCCGGTCTCCAATCGACGAATCGCCTGACCGAACCGCACCAGCTCGGCAGCCGTTGTGCGATCGATTCCCGCTTCGTGAGCGACGATGCCTTCCTCGACGTCGGGCGCGGGGAATCCGAACTCGATAGCGACCATCCGTTGCCTGGTGGAGTCCTTGAGATCCTTGAGAACGCTTTGATATCCGGGGTTGTAGGACACGACGAGGCCGAATTCGGGCCCCGCGTCCAGCGTGACGCCGAGACGCTCGATGGGAAGCTGTCGCCGGTAGTCGGCAAGGGGATGCAACACGACCGTCGTGTCCTGCCTTGCTTCAACCACCTCGTCGAGGTAGCAGATCGCTCCCTCGCGCACGGCACGGGTCAGCGGACCGTCGACCCAGACCGTCTCGTCACCCTTCAACAGGTACCTGCCGACCAAGTCGGCGGTGGTGAGGTCGTCATGGCAGGCAACAGTGATCAGCGGCCTGCCGAGATCGTGAGCCATCGCCTCGACGAAGCGAGTCTTGCCGCAACCGGTCGGGCCCTTCAGGACCAGCGACAGGCCCTGTCGGAACGCCGCCTTGAAGACGGTCTCCTCGTTACCCACCGCCTGGTAGTACGGGCGCTGCGAATCGGCCTGCGGCATTGCGCCATTCTGGTACGCGAGCCCGGGCTCAGTGCCCATTTCGCCTGCCCATTACGCCCCTTCCGTTACCCGCTCCGTTGCGGTGGGTGAAGCGTAACCGGAACAGATGTTTGTTTCAACGTGCACCCGATGTCACGACACCCGGCGCCGCACCTCTGCGGCGCGCAGAGCAGAACGGAACAACGGACCAATGACGCCGGTGAGTAGCTCCGGCCTGGCGACGGTCGCGTGAGCAGCGCTACCGAACACTCTCTGCAGCGAGGCCGCATCGGTCCCGGCTCCCACCGTCAGGCACACGCAGCCGGTCCCACGGCGGCGAGCCTCCGTCAGTGCGCGTCGTGCGTCAGCTGCACCATAGGCACGCTCGTAGCCGTGGTCGTATGCCAATCCGTCCGAAACCACGACCAACAGCCGCCGCGAAGTGCCGCCGCGAGCCTCCAGGACGGCCGAGCCGTGGCGAATGGCCGCCCCGAGTCGCGAGTAGGCACCCGGCTCGAGGCTGTTCAGTCTTCCGACCATCCTGGCATCGAGGTGGTCGTCGAACCGCTTGACCGGCACCATGTTCACTGCGGCGCGCCCCTGTGAGTAGTAGGCGTACAGCGCCACACGGTCGCCCAGATCATGCAGCGCGACAGTGAGATTGGCGATCGCGGCTCGTTGTTGCTGATGGACGGTGCGCCCGACGGTCCCCGGCTCGGCCGTCGAACCGGAAACGTCGAGCAACAGCAGCACCGAAAGGTCACGCCTGCGCCGCAGGCTGTCGAGATAGACCGCCTCGTCAGGCACCGACCCCGCCATCACCTCCACGCGTGCCTCGACGGCGGCATCGATGTCGATGTCATCACCCTGCGATTGGCGGTGGCGACGATGCAATCCCATACCGAGACGCGCAAGGGGACGCCGCACCGCGATGGCGTCGTCAATCGCTTGGGTCGCGGACGCCTTGATCTGCGGCTCGATCTCGCGCACAGTGCACCAGGCCGGTCGGTATTTCTTGCGGTTCGCATCCCATTCGGGGTACTTGAAGCCGTCCGCCGTGATGTCGCCTGCTTCTGTGTTGACCGTGGCTGTCGATGACACCGCGTACATACCGCGGTTGGCCGAGTTGGTGCGATGGGTCGGAGAATCGGCGCCGGGCGGACCGCCGCCACTACCTCCGGACTTCCGCGCCGATGACAGCATCTTCTTCAGCCACTTGCCGATGAAGCCGCCCCCGCCGACGGGGCTTGTGAACAGGTCCGGGTCGTCGCTGACGTCCACCTCGCCGTCGTCGAGTTCCTCGAGCGCGGCCTTGCTCTCGCGACGCGGGGCATGACCGGCGGATTCGTGATCGGCCTGCGTGGCTGCCCGGCCGTTGGCGGCGACAACCTTTTTGGCACGGATCACACCGAACGCCGCAGGCGGATCGTCAAGCGAATCCTTGCCCGATGCGATCGACAGTGACGAGGCGGATGAGTCACTGCGGCTTGCCATTTCGCGGTCGGCCAGCGAATTCAGCATGCCCGGCAGCAGGTCACCGATAGCCGCGAGTGCGCGGTGTCCTTCGACGGCCAGATAGCGCCTGGCCGTCCGCGGATGTCGCACCAGTGCGCCTACGACTTCGGGCGCCAGGCTGTCTCCTGCGATCAATGACGCGTGCACGGCCACTGATTCCAGGTTCGTACGGGGACGCTCTGAGGGATCGACGAAGACGATCTGTCCGTCGGTCCACGACGGTTCGCCAGGATCGAGCGGCGCCACGGCGACGGGTCGACCTGCGAGAGCGGACGCAAACATGCCAAGTGCCTGCAGTCGGTCGCCGGTGTCGTTCGTCACTGGCCACCTCCGCAATACTGAATCGCCTGTTTGACCAAATATCTGTTCCACCGTAAAGTCCGGTTCAACTGGAGTCAATCGAACCGCAGCGTCGGCACGAAATTGGAGTGTGCGCAACATGATCGACTTCGAAGGCCAAGTCGCTGTCGTGACAGGAGCAGGTCGCGGGCTCGGCAGGCTCTATGCCCTCGAGTTCGCCCGGCGCGGCGCAGCCGTTGTCGTCAATGATCTCGGCGGCACCATGCACGGGGACGGCTCCGACGCCGCCGTCGCCGACCAGGTGGTCACGGAGATCGAGCAGGCCGGCGGACGTGCCGTCGCCTCCTACGACTCGGTCGACAGCCCCGAGGGCGGGCAGTCCATCGTCGATGCGGCCGTCGAAGCATTCGGACGGCTGGACGCCGTCGTCAGCAATGCGGGCATCTTCAACAGCATCCCGTTCGACCAGCTCTCCCCCGACGACTGGCGGCGCATGTTGCAGGTGCATCTCGACGGCGGCTTCTACCTCAGTCAGCCCGCATTCAAGGTGATGGCGAAACAGAAGTACGGCCGGTTCGTCTTCATCTCGTCGTCGGCAGGCAACTTCGGCCAGCCGATGGAAGCGCACTACGCGGCCGCCAAGACCGGCCTGGTCGGACTGTCCAACGTCATCGCGATCGAGGGTGTGGCACACGGAATTCTCTCCAATACCGTTCTGCCCACCGGTTTTTCGCGGATGGTCACCGAGACCGTCGGTGACGAGAAGTTCCTCAAGGAGTCGGGCTTCATGCGCGCCATCCGAGCCGAGTTAGTGGTGCCACTCGTGGCGTTCCTGGCGAGCCGCGCCTGCGAATTCACCCATCGCAACTACTCGGCGTGCGCTGGGCGCTACGCACGCGTGTTCATGGGGCTCGGCGAGGGCTGGGTAGCGGACGCGGAGACCGAACCGACCGCAGAGGACATCCAGGCACACCTCGACGAGGTATCAGCCACCGAGAAGTTCATCGTGCCCGAATCGATCGTCGATGAAGTGCTCGAGGTCTGCGATCGCCTCGGGATCAGCGCGATGCCCGACAACGCCGAGGTCGCTTTTCCCGAGCCCACGACCAGGTGAGTGCAACCCTCATGAGAACCGCAGTACGGACGTCGGTCGGTAGGATCTGCTCCCAGTTGTATGTCGACCACGGCGAATGGCGAAGGAGGAGTTAAAGATGGCCCCTGCCGACGCCGTGGGACGGAATTCCAAACGCAGCAGGCCCGTGAGTAAGAAGGGTCAGCGCGCTACGAAGCTGACCGCCGTTGCCGACCAACCGGCGGGCGATGCGACGCGGCGCACCGAGATCCTCAAGACAGCGAACTCCGTTATTGCAACGTCGGGCCTTCGCACCTCGCTGCAGCAGATCGCCGATGCTGCGGGCATCCTCGCAGGCAGCCTGTACCACCACTTTGAATCCAAGGAAGCCATTCTCGTCGAGTTGACCAGGCGGTATCACGCAGACCTGGACCGTGTCGGCGAGTTGGCCCTAGAACGTCTCGACAAGCCTGATCCGCGCCCAGTCTCCGAACAGATCACCGAGCTTGGGTGTGCGATCGCCCGCTGTGCGGTTGAGCATCGAGCCGCCCTGCAGATGTCGTTTTACGAGGGTCCGAGCTCAGACCCCGAGCTGATGGAGTTAACACGGCGCCAGCCGTCGATGATCCAGGCCGCGATGTTGCAGACGCTTCGTGCTGGGCGCTGGAGCGGTTACATTCGATCCGACCTAGACCTTCCCACCCTCTCCGACCGCGTGTGCCAGAGCATGCTGCACGTCGGTCTGGACGTCATCCGGCACACGGCAGCGACGGACGAACTGGCCACGTTGAAAAGCCGGATATCTCTCGATGGTCTCGCAGTCGAGGTTCCCTCCGATGCGGACCTGGACAAGTCGAACGCATTCGCGGCCGCCGAAGCGGTTATCAAGAGTTGGGTCGACACCGAGGACGACAGCGACCTCAAGGCCGCGCACGTGCGGGCGGTGGCCCGATCCGAGTTCGGCCGCCGCGGGTACGAGATGACGACCATTCGCGATATCGCGTCGGCCGCGGGACTGGGTACCGGCACCGTGTATCGGGTCATCGGCTCGAAAGACGAGTTGCTGATGTCGATCATGCTGGAATTCGGACACAAAGTCGGCGGTGCCTGGACGGACATCGTGCGAACCAATTCCACCACGGTCGAGAAGCTTGACGCGTTGAGCTGGCTGAACATCAACGCACTTGACCAGTTCCCCGACGAGTTTCGAATTCAACTGGCGTGGCTGCGCCATACACCGCCGGATACGGCCAACCCGGCGTGGTCCTTCACGACCCGGATTCGGCAGATGAAAGCCCTACTCTCCGAAGGTATTCGCGCCGGAGAGATACGCAACGACAAACCCGCTGCGGACGTGCTGGCCCGGTGCATCATCGGTGAGCAGTGGATTCCGGAAAACATACTTCAAGAGATCGGCATCCGGAACGCGTTGATCCTGGCTCGTGACACCACCTTGCGCGGCATCAGCGTCCGCAATTCCTAGCGGATGGATGTTCCAGCGGGCGGCAATTCAGTGCGGGCGATTCCACTGTGCGATTAACGAACTGGCGCGACGCCGGGCCCGCGTCCCGGCTGCAGAGACCCGCGTTAGCCCGTGACGACCGGCAATGTCCCCCAGCCACGGACGCTGGAGGTGTGCGCCATCGCGGCGTTGTCGTAGTCGACTTGCCATTCCGGCCACCGTCGCAGGATTTCCTCGAGAGCCACCCGTGCCTGCATCCGCGCCAGGGCAGATCCAAGACAGAAATGCAGGCCTTGTCCGAACGACAGATGCGCGCCGCCGCGATGGATGTCGAACCGGTCGGGATCCGCGAAGTGTCGCTCGTCGCGGTTGGCGGAACCGTTGAGCAGCAACATGACCGAGCCTTCGGGAATCATCTGTCCACGGCATTCCGTGTCGTGGCCGACATAGCGGGCCTGCACCGGTGAGGGCGCCTCAAACCGCAGTACCTCTTCGATTGCCCGAGGGATCAGCGAAAAGTCATCAACCAATTGCCGTCGTTGGTCTGGGTGTTCACAAAGCAGCTGACCGATGAAACCGATCAGACGCGTGGTTGTCTCGTTGCCTGCGCCGGCGATCATGCTTGTGTAGGTCAGGACTTCGGTGCGGGTCAGCGATCGGAGAACACCGTCCTCTTCGATCTCCGCATTCAACAGTTGTGTCATCAGGTCATCGGACGGGTGGTCGGCACGCCACTCGATGTACTCGGCGAACAGTTGGTAGCTGTTCTCGAATGCCTCTGCTGTGACCGCTCTGAACGTCCCCTCTTTAAGTCCCAAGGCCCGGCCCGTGGTATCGCGGATCTGTGCCTGATCGTCCTCAGGGATGCCGAGTAGGTAGCCGATCGTGCGCATCGGGATCATTGCACCGAGGTCGCCGATCAAATCGAACCGACCCGATCCGACCAGTGGGTCGAGCGCCCGGACGCACAACTGCCGTGTCAGCGGCTCGATCGCCTCCATTCGCCGCGGCGTGAAAACCTTTGACAGCACTCGTCTATGCAGATCGTGCAGCGGGGGATCCTCGAACAGAATCACACCGGGAGGAACCTGCAGGCCGCTCATGATCACGTCGATCGTGGTCCCACGGCCCGACCGATACGTCTCGAAGTTCGTCAGCTCCCGCGAAACGTCCTCGTAACGGCTGAGCGCGTAGAAGTCGAACTTCTCGTTGTAATAGAGCGGGGCATCGTCGCGCAACCGCTTCCACGTCGGATACGGATCGTCGTCGATCGCGAAATCGAACGGATCGTAATATACGTCAACCGCACTGGCACCCGTCACTGTCAGACCTCCGTGGTCGACATCAGCTCGGTGAACGCGTCGCTGAGCCCGTCGGCCTTCGATAATTCGACTGCCATGCGTGCGGCCTCGGGCAGCCGACCGGAGTGACTACTCGGGCAACCGCAGCTCGGGCTTCTCCACCTCTTCGATGTTCACGTCCTTGAACGTGATCACCCGCACGTGCTTGACGAAC
>JAVRPX010000368.1:0-4028 GCA_032161985.1 Mycobacterium sp. | reverse complement strand
GCCGACGAGCCGCTGTGGTCGGCGATCACCGAGGCAATGCTTCAGCCGCTGGAAGCCGAGGGTGCCACGGACATGCGGCCGACCCCCGACGAGCTGGCCGTGATCCGGGAGCTCCTGTCCTCCCGGGATTTGCGTGCCGCGCTGACGAGGGACCTGTTCGCCGACTGGGTCGACGCGATCGCGGAACGCACCGGAACCGATCCGGCCCGAGATATGTATCCGCGATTGGTCACTGCCGTCGTCCGGGCGATCGGTGAAACGGCGATGGAGGCCTACTCCTATGCCGATCCACCTGTTCCCTATACCGAACTCCTACGTCGCGGCTTTGCGGAAGTCGCGGCCGGATTGCCCGAAACGTGATGCCGATGTCCGAAACCCCAGTCCCCGTCGTTATCTCAGGTGCAGGCCCCAATGGACTCATGGTGGCGTGCGAGCTGGCGCTTGCGGGCGTGCGGCCCGTGGTGCTCGAGCGACTGTCCGCGCCAAGCGACGAGCCGAAGGCCAACGGCATGGTCGGCCAGGTGGTTCGACAACTGGATATGCGTGGGCTCTACCAGAGGTTCACCGGATCAGACGATCCTCCGCACCCCGCGTACCAGTGGATATTCAGCGGAATGTCGGTGCCGCTCTTTGGCGTTCCCGACAATCCGATGTATGCGCTGATGATGGCGCAGCCGCGGCTTGTCCGGCTGCTTGTCGAGCGAGCAAGCGAACTCGGTGTCGACGTCCGCTGGGGCCACGAACTGATCGGCGTCCAGATGCGATCCGGCGGCGCCGCGGTCGACGTGTCGGGACCGGATGGGACTTACACGCTGGAGACGACGTACCTGGTGGGCGCCGACGGTGGCCGCAGTACCGTTCGGAAGTTGGCAGGTATCGACTTCCCGGGCCACACGTCCAACACGATCGCCCGAATCGCTCACGTGCGGGTGCCCGACGAAATGCGCGGCCCCAACGGTGGCATCGATGTGCCGGGCGTTGGCCCGCTGCCCTTCGGCCACAACCGACTCGACCGCGGTGGGTTCATCTACGCCGAGTTCGAGCGTGAGCGGTCGATGGTCGGGACCATCGAGTTCGATGAGCCCGGTGATGACTCGGAGCCGATGACGCTCGACGAGCTGCGCGACAGCGCGCGTCGGGTGCTCGGCGTGGATCTGCCCGTCGAGCCGCCGCCTGGGCCAGGGCCACATGCATTGCGCCGCATCGCCGGGCAGAACACCCGCCAGGCCGATCGTTATCGCGCCGGAAACGTCTTCCTCGTCGGCGACTCCGCCCATGTGCATTCCGCGATGGGCGGACCCGGTCTGAACCTGGGCATGCAGGATGCAGTGAACCTCGGCTGGAAGCTGGCGGCCACCATCAATGGCTGGGCGCCAACGACACTTCTCGACACCTACCAGTCCGAGCGGTATCCCGTCGGCCAGCGGGTGATGATGCACTCCATGTCTCAGACCGCCCTTTTCGGTCCAGGTCCCGAGATCGCCGCGCTGCGGAAACTTTTCAACGAGCTACTTCAGCAACCAATCGTCGCCGAACACATGGCACACCTCCTCGCAGGCTCCGACGTCCGCTACGACGTGGGCGACGACCATCCGCTCGCGGGGAGGTTGGCGCCCGACTTCACGCTCGACGACGGGCGACGGGTAGCTGAGCTTCTGCACCGGGCCCGTCCCGTGCTACTCGACCTGTCCGGCGGACACGTGGGTGAAGCCCTATACGGCTGGGCAGACCGCATCGACGTCGTGGCCGGTGCCGTAGACGACGTCGAGGTTTGCGCGCTGTTGATCCGGCCCGACGGCTACATCGCTTGGGCGGCAAACACATTCGAGGCCGACGACGAGGACCGGTTGCGCGCGGCGTTGCAGAGATGGTTCGGTGTCAGCGTCGCAGAGCGCGGCGCACCACACCGGGGTGACGGGCGATCTTTGGCCCCAGCAGAAGAGCGAACAGCGTGATGGCCAGCCACGGGCGCAGATGAGGCCTGATCCGCACGATCAGCCCCGCGTCGTCGAGTTCGAGCACCATCGCGTCGGTGATCGTGATACCCGCGATCCGTCCGTCGCTGACCGCCACTCGGGTCGAACCCTCGCCGATGACCTCACGCCAGGTGAGGCCGGATAGCCCGCCGTAGACGGCGCCGAGCAGCACGCGCAGGTCGTCACGACCGCGGAACACCATGCGGCCCGACAGCGGCGACAGCAGCTCCGCATCGGGCGCCAGCGTGCTGACGATTCGGTCGACGTCGTTGGCCCTCGTCGCGTCGCAAAACGTCGCAATCGCATCCTTCATTTCCGGTGCAGTCATAAATGCACCGTAGCCAGCTCCATTGTAAAAAGCAATGAACTATTATGGCGGCATGCCGAAGCAGCAGTTCGCGGACATCTCGTGTTCGATTGCGCGCGCTGTCGACGTGATCGGGCAGCGGTGGACGCCGCTGATCGTTCGGGATCTTTTCGCGGGTATGACGAAGTTCGAGGACATCCGTCGCGACCTCGGTATCGCCTCCAACATCCTGGCCGCCCGACTGGACGATCTCGAGCGTCACTGCATCGTCGAACGGCGCCAGTACCAGAGCATGCCTACGCGCCACGAGTATGTGCTCACCGAAAAGGGCAGGGACCTCTATCCCATAGTCGCGACGCTGCTCGCGTGGGGCGACAAATGGCGGTCCGCACCCGATGGGCCACCAACGTTGACCGTGCACACCGACTGCGGCCATGTCACGACTGCAAAGACGGTGTGTGCCGAATGCGGGGGAGAACTCAGCGCCGCCAACGTAATCCACGCCGCGGGGCCCGGTGCCAAGGCGGGGCCGGGCACCGCACTCATCGGCGACTACATCACACGCTAACCACGGCGCCGAGATCGACGTCTTGGTGCGAGTTACTCGAACTTTTGCGCCGATACGTCCGTTTGGGCGTTACAGTCTCGACGTGACCGACTCAGATACCGACGGCGAAGCCCTAAAGGCGGTGGTCCGCCGCAACACCGAACAAGTTCAGGGCCAGGGCGATTTCGCCTTGTTCGGCGAACTGTTCGCCGACGACTTCGGCGACCACTCCCCTCAACCCGGCACCACGCCCGACAAAGCCGGTGTTCGCATCCTCTACAGGCGACTGCGCGACGCGTTTCCCGACTTCCGGCCCGAGATCCATTGGCAAACCGTCGATTCCGACATCGTCACCACCTACAAGATCTACCACGGCACCCACCTCGGCGACTTTCTCGGCATCGCCCCACCGGCAAGGCCATCCATTTCGAAACGGTCGATGCCATGCGGGTCCGCAACGGGAAGATCACCGACCACTGGGGAGTGGCGAACCTGTACTCGGTTCTACAACAACTCGGGAAACTACCGACTGCATGACTCGGAGGCCGGAGTCAGGCCAGCGTTGCCCTGATACCCAGCGTGACGTACGGCAGCGCCAGCCCGTTGCTGCTGGCCAACGCGGGATGGGTGGCCAACAGGTTGCGTACCCGGTCCAGTGTGCGGGTGCGCACCTTCTCCGGCGAGGTGATGCAGTAACTGCGCGAGGCGACTAGATCGATAAGAGCCTGCGGCGTCAGGTAACTCGTCCATTCGACCTGATTCCGCTCAACGTCGGTGAAGGCTTCAGGCAGCGTTGTCTTTTGGTTGAACTGGGCATCCTCGTGGCCGATGATGTGCCCCAAATCCTTCACCCAGCCCAGCCGCTCGTCGCGAGCGTTCCACACCAGGCCCAGCCGGCCGCCCGGCCGCAGCACCCGAGCCACCTCCTTGACCGCGCGCTCGGTGTCGAACCAATGCCAGGCCTGCGCCACCAGCACCGCGTCGACGCTGTCGTCGGGCAGCGGAATCTCCTCCGCGGTACCCAACAGCGCCGGCGTGTCGGGCAGCGAATTGCTCAGCAGCTCAAGCATCTCCGGAATCGGGTCGACGGCGACCACGTTCAGGCCGCGCTCCACCAGCCGCGTCGTCAGCTTGCCGGTGCCCGCGCCGAGATCGAGCACGTCGGAGGCGTCCGGCGGCAGCAGCCAGTCGATCGCTT
>JAVRPX010000367.1:0-11412 GCA_032161985.1 Mycobacterium sp. | reverse complement strand
AGTTGGAGACGCCGTTCAAACAAGCGGCGCCGCCCGTGCTACCGGTGTTGATCGAACCCGCCGAGCCCCCCGCGGTACCTGTTCAGCCTCGCGTGGCGCTGAACATCGTTGCCGGGTTGGTGCTGGGGCTGCTCGTCGGTGTGACGTACGCCGCGGTGCGGGAACGGATCAAGGCGGGCGATATCCCCGAAGACCTCGATGTCAGCGAGACCACCCTCGGTGTGTTGCACGCCAGAGATGTCCCGACATTCGTCGCGCTGGATGACATCCCACATGAACTCGCCGAGGACGCCCGCTATCTGTGCCTGCGGTTGACCACCGCGCTGGAGAATGCCACGCAACATGGGCGGACCATGTTGTTTGCGTCGCCACGCGCCAGCGGCGACGTCGGCACGACCGTGGTGCTGGTGGCGTCCGCGTTTGCGGAGCTGGACTACCGAGTGGCGATCGTTCTGACCAATTTCGCTGAGGCCGGATCACCGCCTCCGGAACCCGGTTTGGGCGAACTGCTGGACGGCCGTGTGGGTTTGAACAAAGTTCTCCGGTACGACGACACCGGCAAGGTTGGCGTCATCGTTGCCGGGTCGACGGAATCGTCGTCGATCGTCGCGCTCGCGGGCGATCGAATGGGTGCTGTTGTCGAACAGCTCGAAGACGCATTCGACTGCGTCATTGTCACCGGCGGCCCGGTGCTCGAATCCGCCGATTCGCTACAGCTGGCAAGCAAATTGCCTGCTGCGGTATTGATCTGTCCGGTCCCACAGACGACGGGCGCGGAAATCGCCGAAAGCGAACGGCTATTGGGTCAGACGCCCACCTCCTTGCTGGGCCGAGTGGTTGTCCTCGAGCCATCAAGGAAAGGCGATGCGCGAGGCAGCAGCATCGGCACCACTACCCGTCCTGAATTCAACACAGCCTCGTAGAACGGAATACTCATGGATTTGCTGAAACGAGCATGGCTGATTACCAAACGTCGCTGGCCCTTGATAGTGATGCCGATAGTGATCGCGCTTGCCGCGGTAACCCTCTACGACGCTCTCATGCCAAGACAATATTCGGCGACGACCACACTGTTCCTGCGCGCACCGGACGTGAAAACGTCGGCGAGCGCCTATCAGGGCAACCTGTTCACGATGCAGCGCGCCAATACCTACGTCGAGATGATCAAGAGTGACGACCTAGCTCAGCTGGTCGTGGATCGGCTCGGCCTGGATATGACCGCACACGATCTGGCCAGTCGGGTGAGCGCGGAGCCCATTCGCGACACGGTCATCATCAACATTTCCGCCAAGGACAAAGATAAGCAACAGGCGGCGAACCTGGCGAACACGTACGGCACCGAGTTCGCCAGTTATGTCGCCAAAGTGGAGGCGGCAAACCTGGCTCCCGACACACCGCCGTTGGTCACGACTGTGAAACCGGCTGCGGCGGAGGATGCCACGACGAACCTGTTGTCGCGAAGGCTGCCGCTATGGCTGACCTTCACGCTGGTCGGGGTTCTGGGCCTGGTTATTGGCATTCTCTTGACGTGGCTAGCTGAGCGCTACGACACCAGGATCAGGTCGCGGCGCCAGATCGAAGAGGTGACACACAGCCGGGTGCTCGGCAACCTGAGCCCGCAGCGGTCACTACAAGGGAGCGAGTCTGTCGACGATGTCTACGCAAACTCACCACAATTCGCCGACGAGGCCCGCGCCCTCAGCATCACCACCGAACACGCCCTGCGCGAAGTCAGCAAAGTAAACGGCTCGTCTGTGCTCGCGATCACCAGTGTCAACGACGGCGACGGCAAATCAGTGGTGGCCCGCGCACTGGCCAGTGCTCTCAACGAGCGCGGACATCGCGTCGGATTGCTGCAAGTCAACGGCGCGCCTTCTGAAGCCGATAATTCCCGCACGCAGAGAATTCCGACCGGGTCCAAAGCGAACGACGTTCAATTCAGATTCGTCGGCGCCAAAGGCGCGACGTCAGAACACGCTATGGGTGCTGCAATCGAGGACCTGTCGAACGTCAGTGACTTCATCGTCATCGACCCGCACGGTTCCGGGGCTTCTCCGCAGGCGCAGATCGCCGCGATGCTCAGTGACGTCGCTGTGATCATCGTGCGGCCCGGGCAGACTGACGAAAATTCTCTGGCCGACCTCGTCAACGCGATGACGATGCTGGAAACCCCCGTCATCGGCATTGTGACCAACGGCGCCAAGGAGACGAACACCTCAGGAAGGTATTACGCGTAGCAATGCGCTTCTGCGGCAACATCTTCGGCGCGGAACGCGGCACCGGCGGCGCACCGCGGTCGCTTGCCGCCCCTGAGCACGCTTCATTGCGGAGAACGTCATCGTGAACGTTCTGCAAGTGGTGACGCTTGTGACGCCGGACGGTGCATACGGCGGTCCGTTGAGGGTCGCGTTCAACCAGGCGCGCGAAATCCGTGAACACGGCCATTGCGTGACGATCGTCGGCGCATGCCGCGGCTACAGTGAGCCGCCCGAAACGGTCGATGACACTGCCGTGCATCTGTCGAAAGCACGTCGGGTGATCCCGTTCATCGGCATATCGGGTATCAGCTCACCGGCGGCCATCATGTGGATATTCCGCCATCGCCGCCAGATCGATGTCGTGCATGTTCACCTCGGCCGCGACTTGGTGACGATGCCTGCGGCGATGCTTGCGCTACTGCTCAAGAAGCGTCTCGTGATACAGACGCACGGCATGATCAGCAAGTCCGACAAGGCCGTGGCGCCTCTCCTCGACCGCGTCCTGACCCGACCCGTGCTACGGCGCGCCGACGTCGTCCTCTATCTCTCCTCGCGGGAACGCGAGGAGATCATGGAAATCGAATCAGCCATCGACGGGGTACATCTGCCGAACGGGGTGCCCGAGACGGAGGAGACGGCTGATCCGCGGGACGGGCTCCTGGACGTCTTGTTTCTCGCGCGTCTGCACGAACGCAAGAGACCCACGCTGTTCGTGGAGGCGGCGGCCGAGTTGCTCGCCGAAGGGAATGCGGCGCGGTTCTCAATGGTGGGACCTGACGGGGGCGAAGCCGCTCATGTGTGCGGCGCGATCAATCGGCTTGGAGACTACAGTTCCGCCATCGTCTGGGAGGGCCCGTTGGCGCCAGATGAAACCGGCGAGCGAATGGTCCGAGCATCCATCTATGTGCTTCCCTCGATTGACGAGCCTTTCCCGATGTCAGTCCTCGAAGCAATGGCCGTTGGACTGCCGGTGGTTGTAACGGAGAGTTGCGGACTGGCCGACGTGGTGCGCCAGAGCGGCTCAGGCATCGTCGTCGACCACAGCAAGCAATCGCTGGTGGACGCGATGCGCACACTCCTCGACGATCCGGGCTTACGTGTCGAGATGGGCACCGCCGCCCGCAAGACCGCACGCGAACAGTTCAGCATGCAAGCCGTCGGCGATGCCCTCGTCGCGATCTACAGTCTGCAGGCAGACCGGCAGCACAGCTAGCGCAGCAGGGCGCGCGCCATCACCACCCGCTGAATTTGGTTGGTGCCCTCGTAGATCTGGGTGATCTTGGCGTCGCGCATGAAACGCTCGACCGGGAAGTCGACCGTGTAGCCGTAACCGCCGAACAGCTGTACGGCGTCGGTGGTGACCTCCATCGCGACATCGGAGGCGAAGCACTTCGACGCCGAGGCGAGGAAACCCAGCTCGGGTTCGCCGCGCTCGGCTCTGGCCGCAGCGGTGTAGACCATCAACCGGGCCGCTTCGACCTTCATGGCCATGTCGGCCAGCATGAATTGCACGCCTTGGAATTCGCTGATCCGCTGGCGGAATTGCTTGCGCTCCTTGGTATATGCGATGGCGGCGTCCAGCGCGCCCTGGGCGATCCCAACCGCCTGCGCCCCGATCGTCGGACGGGTGTGGTCCAGCGTTGCGAGCGCCGTCTTGAAGCCGGTGCCCGGTTCGCCGATGATGCGGTCACCGGGGATGCGGCATTCCTCGAAGTACAACTCGGTCGTGGGTGAGCCCTTGATGCCGAGCTTGCGTTCTTTGGGCCCCACCGTGAACCCCTCGTCGTCGGTGTGCACCATGAACGCCGAGATCCCGTTGGCGCCCTTGTCCGGATCGGTCACCGCCATCACTGCGTACCAGATCGAGCGGCCGCCGTTGGAGATCCAGCACTTCGCCCCGTTGAGCACCCATTCGTCCCCCTCGGCGCGGGCGCGGGTGCGCATCGACGCCGCGTCGCTGCCCGCCTCACGTTCGGACAGCGCGTAGGACGTCATGGCCTCGCCGGCCCCGACCGCCGGCAGGACCTGCTTCTTGAGTTCGTCGCTGCCCCGCAGGATCAGGCCCATCGTGCCGAGCTTGTTACAGATCGGGATCATCGACGACGACGCGCACACCCGCGCGACCTCCTCGATCACGATGCAGGCCGCCACAGAGTCGCCGCCCTGGCCGCCGTACTCCTCGGGAACATGGATGGCGCCGAAGCCGGCCGCGTTGAGTGCGGCGAGCGCCTCCTCGGGGTATCGCGCATTCTCGTCTACGTCGGCCGCGTGCGGGGCGATCTGCTTTTCGCACAAGTCCCGCAACACCGCACGCAGTTCCTGGTGCTCGTCGGGCAGTTTGAATACATCGAAATCCTGATTACCGAACACGGGATCTCCTGACTACTCGCCGGTAACTTTACCTGTGCGGGCGTCGCCGCCAAGCAGCCGGTCCCGCAGCTCGGCGTCCTTGGCCAGTACGGACGATTCGAGTTCGTGCTGGAAGGACTCGATGCGCGAGCGCAGCTCGGCATCCGAAGACCCCAGTATCCGCACCGCCAGCAGGCCGGCGTTGTGCGCACCGCCGATGGAGACCGTCGCGACTGGCACCCCCGCGGGCATCTGCACGATCGATAGCAGGGAGTCGAGGCCGTCCAGCGTCGCCAACGGCACTGGTACGCCGATGACCGGCAGCGGTGTGGCCGAGGCGACCATCCCTGGCAGGTGGGCCGCCCCGCCGGCTCCGGCGATGATCACCTCGATGCCGCGGCTTGCGGCGCTTCGCGCGTACTCGAGCATCCGGCCCGGCGTGCGATGTGCCGATACCACCCCAACTTCGAACGGAATGTCGAACTCCGCGAGCGCGTGCCCCGCGGCCTCCATCACCGGCCAGTCGCTGTCGCTGCCCATGATCAGCCCGACGCGAGGTGTCATGTATGTCCGTCCCATCCATCGGTCCACTGAGCGTGCGACAACCAGTGTGCCGCCCGCTCAGCGCGTTCACGCAGGTTCGCGACGTAGTCCACGTCCCCGGGGCCGCCGCTGGGGTCCCCGAGCATGTTGACGTGTCCGATCTTGCGGCCAGGGCGCTCCTGTTTGCCGTACAGGTGGACTCGGGCGCCGGGGAGCCGACCGTAGAGGTGGTGCAGCCGTTCGTCCATCGACATCGCCGGCACGGCCGGTGCTCCCAGCACGTTCGCCATCACCGTTACCGGCGCGACCGGGGTGGTGTCACCCAGGGGGTAGTCCAGCACCGCGCGCAGATGCTGCTCGAACTGGCTGGTGTTGGAGCCGTCCATGGTCCAGTGCCCGGAATTGTGCGGGCGCATGGCTAGTTCGTTGACCAGTAGTCGGCCGTCGAGAGCCTCGAACAATTCGACTGCCAGCACGCCTACAACTCCGAGTTCTTCTGCCAGTCCCAGTGCCAATTGCTCTGCAGCCGTGGCCAATTCATTGGACAGCATTGGCGCCGGCGCCAGCACAACCACGCAGATCCCATCGCGCTGAACCGTTTCCACCACCGGCCAGGCCGCGCCCTGGCCGAACGGCGATCGTGCCACCAAGGCGGTCAGTTCGCGCCGCATCGTGACGCGTTCCTCCAACAACACCGAGACCCCGGCGGTCAAGTATTGGCCCACGATCTCTCGGGCGTGTGCGAGGTTGGTCGTCAGGCTGACGCCGCGGCCGTCGTAACCGCCGCGCACTGTCTTGACCACGACCGGGCCCTCGATCCGGCGGGCGAACGCGTCGACGTCGTCGATCCGCTCCACGGCCGCGTAGCGGGGGATCGGCGCGCCGAGTGCGTCGAGGCGGTGGCGCATGAGCAGCTTGTCCTGCGCGTGGATCAGCGCCTGCGGCGGCGGAGCGACCGTCACGCCTTCGGCGATCAGGATGTCCAACAGCTGGGGCGGCACATGCTCGTGGTCGAACGTCAGAGCGCTTGCACCGCTGGCCACTTGGCGCAGGGCATTGAGGTCGGTGTGCGAGCCAAGCACGACATCCGGTGTCACCTGCGCGGCCGGATCATCGGGAGAGACGGCGAGCACCCGCAGGGTCTGCCCCAACGCGATCGCGGCCTGGTGCGTCATCCGCGCCAGCTGGCCGCCGCCGACCATGGCTACCACCGGTGATGCGGGCTTGGACACAATCTTCATCGTGTCATGGGCCCACATGGTGGCCTGCATCACCCACCTCGGCGGGCCGTGCGGTTACCGCAGGTGACGGGCTCGAATGGCCGTGGCGTGGCCGATCTACGTACACTGCCTTCTTGTGTCCTTCACCGATGCCACGATCGCGCGGCTGCCCCGCGCGATCCGGCCGTACTTCGAGCAGCATCACGAGCTGATCAAGTTCGCGATCGTGGGTGCGACGACCTTCGTCATCGACTCGGCGGTGTTCTACACACTCAAGCTGACCGTGTTGGAGCCGAAGCCGGTCACGGCGAAAATCATCGCGGGCATCGTCGCGGTGATCGCGTCGTACATTTTCAATCGCGAATGGAGCTTCCGCGATCGCGGCGGCCGCGAGCGCCATCATGAGGCGCTGATGTTCTTCGCGGTCAGCGGTGTCGGGGTGCTGCTGAGCATGGCGCCGCTTTGGTTCTCCAGCTACGTGCTGCAGCTGCGCGTCCCGGATGTGTCGCTGACCGTCGAGAACATCGCCGACTTCATCTCCGCCTACATCATCGGCAACCTGTTGCAAATGGCCTTCAGGTTCTGGGCCTTCCGCCGCTGGGTGTTTCCCGACGAGTTCGGCCGCAACCCGGACAAGGCGATCGAGTCCCTCACCGCGGGCGGCATTGCCGAGGCGATCGAGGACGTGCGCGACCCGCAACTTCACGACGGCAACGTCACGCCGCTGCGCCAGCCGAGCCGTCGCGCCCGGCGGCTCGCTCAGCTCGGCGATTCCTCCGAGCCCAAGGTGTCGAAGACTTCGTGATAGAGCAGGGAGTGCACCTGCTCGACGCGCGGAATGTCGTGAAACTCCAACGGATCCTGCGACGCTGACTCGATGATCAGGGTTCCCGTTCGCACGATGCGGTCAATGACGCCGTGACGGAATTCAACACTGTTGATACGGGCCAGCGGAATGTCGATGCCGCTGCGGGTGAGTAGCCCGTGGCGGAACATCACGCGCCGATCGGTGATGACGAAATGCGTTGTGCACCAGTTCAAGAATGGCCACAATGTCAGCCACCCGATGGTCAGCAGCCAGATCGCGGCGATCACGCCGAAGACGACGGTCTTGGCGGTCTGGTCCCAGGTCGTCTGCTCGACGGCCGCGGCGACGAATGCCGCCAAAGCGGTGGCGATCACCAGCACCAGCACCGGCACGATCAAGCGTTTCCAGTGCGGATGCCGGTGCAGGACCACCTGTTCGTCCTTGGCCAGCACATTGTCGGGATAGCCCACGGTCGTGACTCTACCCAGGCTCGATGCTGGTTAGTGCCGGAGATGCACGACATCTCCGGCCGACACAGCAAAATTTTGATCACCCGAGTCGATGAGCAGTCTGCCCTGCGCGTCGATGGACGTCGCGGTGCCGACGATCTCGCCGCCGCCGGGAAGCAGCGCCCGCACCCGCGAACCGATCGTCACGCTGCGCGATCGATAGTCTGCGATCAATCGGTCGTCGGCGCCTCCCGCCGCACGCCAACGTTCGATGCGGGCACCTAGCTCGTGCAGCAGCGGCGGAATGAGTTCGTTGCGGTCATTTGTCGCCACACCGAGATCGGCCAGCGCGACCGCGGCCTCATCAGGATGCCCAACGACGTTGATGCCGATGCCGACCACGATCGTTGGCTTCGGCGAGCCTACTTCGGCCAGGATGCCTGCCAGTTTCCCCTCGCCGGCCAGCACGTCGTTGGGCCACTTCAGTCCGATGGACGTGCCGGTCAGCGGGGCCAGCGCGTCGACCACGGCCACGCCGGTGGCCAGCGGCAGCCAGCCCCAGCCGTCGGCGGCGACGCCGGCGGCGCTGACGCCGAGCGACATCGTGATCTGGCTGTGCGGCGACGACAGCCAGCTACGGCCGGCGCGCCCTCGGCCGGCTGCCTGGTGCTCGGCGATCAGCACGATGCCGTCGATGTCTTCCCCCACTGCGGCCCGGGTCAGGAGGTCGGAGTTGGTCGACCCGGTCTCCTCGACGAGTTCTAGCTGACGCCACGCTTGGGGAAGTTTGTTTTGTAGCACAACGGCGTTGAGCCGGGGCAATTGTGATCCGTTGCACACGGTTACGAAATTACCTTGCTCGTCACGACTACCCGTACGATTGACATGCTGCTTTGCTGGCGAGGCGCCCACGAGAGGAGACACGTTGAATAAGCAGGACAAACGTCCGCACGCACTGTTGTCACTGTTGGTCTGGCTCCTACCCAATTCGTCGTTTAAGCATTGGGCCCTGCGGCGCATGGGCCATCAAATCGGTACCGGCGTGACATTAGGGTCCAATCTGGTGATCAACTGCGGCTGGTTCCGATTCGACGACGGCTCAATCCTGCAAGCGCTTAACCTTTTCCGTAACCTGTCGCGAGTCGAAGTCGGGCACGACAGCATAATTGGCCATTTCAACCAGTTCACCGCCGCGCCCGTCTATCAACAGTTCAGCGATCGGGTGGGCGTCTTTCGGATGGGTGCGTACACATTGGTGACCCACCGACATTACCTGGATTGCTCCGGTCAGGTCATCATCGGCTACCACAGCGCCATCGCGGGGATACGATGCCTCGTGCAGAGCCACGAGATCGACTTGGTCAACGATTTGAACACCGTTGGCAGGATCATTATCGGGGACTACTCCGTCGTCAATACAGCCAGCCTGCTTCTCAAGGATGCGGAGTTGCCCGACCATTCGATCCTCGCCGCAGGTTCAGTACTCGTTAAAACCCGCGAGGATGAGATGGCCCGGGGGTTGTATGCCGGCGCGCCCGCCAAGCACGTGAAGGAGCTTCCGCATCTCAAGTGGTATGACCGGGACCCCATCCTCAACGATACGATGGCGTTTGACGACAGCAAGTTTTACCTCGAGCCGCTGTGAACTTTCCGCCTTTAGATGTAGTGGATGAAGCTCGCCATTCCGGCCTCGAGGGAGCGGGTGTCGAAAGCATGGTCATCCCCGTGTGACCTTCTCGGTCTGGCGGCGCCGGTCAAGCACGGACTCATCCGGATTCGCCACCTGGACCAGGGAAGCACCCGCCGCAAGAACCGCCAAGAAGTTGTCTGTGAGTTCGTCGCCGGTGTCCCACCGCGCTGTCGACAGCACCCGATCATCAGCGTTGAAACCCTGTGCGGCAGCAGAAGCTTGGGCGCCGGCGAGGACTTCGCTCACCGACCGACCGTCCAGCGCGGGACTGGGGTGGCGTTCCGGCGAGATCTGATCGCCGTGCACGCGTACCGAAGTTGCGTAGTCGGTCACGCCGATCGGAAGATCGGCGACCGGCTTGCCGAAGGGGTCCAACGACAGCACGGCGATCTCACCCGCCCCTACCGCGTCGTCGGCTTCGGGCAGCCGATCTGTCGTGCACAGTGCGATGTCGGCGTCACCGCCGAGAACCACCTCCGCGCCGATCCACCAGATCCCGAACAACACCGCGGCGGTTTGCCAGTGCGCGGGCAGCATCACCGCGACGCGGCTCGCCGGACCGGCGCCCAGCTCGTCCCGCAAGAGGTTGCCGGTCTTGGCGGCCCAGTTGGCCAAGGTGACGGTGGACAGCTCGATGCGTTCGCCGGTGCCGTCGTCGTAGTAGGTGATCCGCGGCCCCACCGGGTCGGAGGCCATGAGCGGATCCAAGATCGCCGAACTGACCGTGGTCACGACTAGTTGACACACGCCGGATCGTTGGAGCCGGCAGTGAGGATCGGCGATGGAGCAGGGGCGGATTCGGTCGAATCGGTCGATCCGCTGCCGACGGAGTCGGCCGTGGCGAGCGCCGGGTCGGTGCCGTCCAGACCGGAACCGGGCCCGGTGTAGTCACCCGTCAGCACGACCCGCACCGACCCCTGGGCGACCGACGCATCCTCGACAATCGGCAGCCCGCCAAGCTCCTTGGAAATCGCTTGCGCACCAAGGTCATCCGCTTTGGCGGCCTGCACCTGGCTGCCCGTGACATGGCCGCCCTCGTTGTTCCCGGTGTTGCCGGTCGCGAACCCCTTGTTGCTCAGCACGTGCGAGATGGCGGCGGCCAGCCCGTTGACATCGGTGTCGTTGACCACATCGACCGTGGTTTTGCTTGGCGTATAAGCCAATTGCTCGGTCTTGCCTTCATCCTGCTCGTGCAGCAGCCCAGCCACCCACTCCTTCACCTGGCTCGGATCCACCCGGACCACGCTCTGCATGCCGTCGTCGCTCCACCCGGCTTCCTCGACGATCGGGATGGTGGCGAACGCGACGCTGCCTGCGGCCAGTTTCTGCAGTTGCTCGACGAAATCCATGATGTCCCAACCGTCGGACAGCACCACAGATCGCTGGACGGCGTCCTGCAGGCGGTTCAATGTCGACGGGCTGGACAGTGTCTTGCTGGAGATGACCTCGTGGGCGAGCGAAGCCATTACCGTCTGCTGTCTGGTGACCCGGTCCAGGTCGCCGCGAGGCAGGTCGTGCCGTTGCCGGACGAAGCTCAGCGCCTGCGGTCCGTCCAGCTTCTGCCAGCCGGCCGGGAAGTCGGCACCCGAAAGTGGTTCGTACACGGCATCTTTCAGACACACGTTGACGCCCCCCAGCGCGTCGGTGATCAACGCGAAGCCGAGCAGCCCGATCTCGGCATAGTGGTCGACGGTGACACCGGTCAAGTTAGCGACCGTCTTGATCAGCGCTTCGCGTCCGGCTTCGGCCGCCTGCGGCTCAGCCTGCGCCGGGTCCATGCCGTCTTGTTCGACCAGCTCTTTCAACTTCTCCAAGTGGACCGACCCGTAGACGCCGTTGATCTTCATCTTGCCCACACCTGGCGCCTGGACGTAGGAGTCGCGCGGGATAGAGATCGCGGTGGCCGACTTCCCGTTGTTCGGGATGCGCACCAAGATGATGGTGTCGGTGTTGGTCGAGACGTCGTCACCCGCCCGCAGCGTGGCCAGTTCCTCTTGCGAGAGCGGGTTGCCGTGCGCGTCGGTGCGGCTGTCCATGCCGACCAGCAGTATGTCGATCGCGCCGTCCTCGCCGCCCCCGCCGAGCGCGATGGGCG
>JAVRPX010000366.1:0-8404 GCA_032161985.1 Mycobacterium sp. | reverse complement strand
GTCGCGGTCACGTTGGCCAGGCCGGTGTCGACGTACCGGCTGCTGGCGCTCGGCGCTGACGCCGCCACGGTCGGCGTGACGGCCGCATGTTTCGCCGTTCCGCCGATCGTGCTCGCGGTCGGCTTGGGCCGGTGGACCGAGCGCCACCACCCCGCCATCCTGCTCGTGGTCGGCCTCGGCGTCGGCGCTGCGGCGGCGTTCGCTCTGGTTGTGGCAGAACCGATCTGGGTCATCGCGGTCGCGACGACGGTGCTCGGCATCGGGCACACGTCTGCGACCATCGGCGGGCAGAGCATCATGGCCCAGGCGGACAGTTCACTTGCACGGATCAGCAGGTTCGGCACCCTCACCACCGTCTCGGCGCTCGGTCAGATTGTCGGGCCCGTCGTCGGCGGCGTGATCATCGGCCACACCGAAGAACCGACGCTTTCGGCGACCTCCTCGGCACTACTGGTCGCGGCGTGGGTCTTCGTCGCAGGCATTCCCGCCGCCGCTATCGCGATGCGCACCCGCATCCAGGTGTCGACGGTGTGCCAGGGCAAGGCCGAACGGGTGTGGGGTCTGCTGCGCAGACGCGGGATGCCCGCCGCGCTGATGACCAGCTTCTCCGCGAAGAGCGGCATCGACCTGCTCTTGGTCTATGTGCCGTTGCTCGGCGTGGCTGTCGGACTGACGTCGTCGCAGGTCGGCATTCTGCTGGGCATCAGCTCGAGCGGCGCCCTGCTCGCGAGGGCCGCGACCCCGTTCTTCGTCCGCCGGATCGCGAACCTGCGACTGACCGTGGTCGCGACGGTCGTCGCGTCGTGCTGTCTGCTCGTCCTCGCGGTGAGCAGCAACCTCGCGCCGATGATGGTCGCGATGTCGGTGCTCGGCTTCGCTCTCGGCCTGTCGCAGACCACCACCATGGACTGGGTCGTCAATCTGGTCGACGACACCAGCCGGGGTTCAGCGTTGGGGCTGCGGGTCGCGACTAACCGCGTCGGGCAGGCGTTCATCCTCGCGGTAGCCGGCGCCGTGTCAGGCGTGTGGGGAGTCGGGGCCGCCTTCACGCTGCTGGCTGTCGTCATGTTGGTGACCGCCGCTTCTGGCGTGGTGAGCGCGCGCCACGGTCCTCAGTCCCCGGATGCGTGAGCGGCGCCAGGCGACATCGGCGTTCGGGAGATCGTCTCGATCATCAGCTCGCCGATACGTGAAATCCGTTGCGCGCTCAGCCGACTCGTCGGTGCGGCCACCGCGATGGCGGCGGGCCGCCCCGCGAAGTCGTGGAATGCCACGGCAACCGAGCCCACATCCTCCTCGATTTCACCGGAGTTGGCCGCGTAGCCCTGCGCCCTGGCCCTGGCCACTTCCTTCAATAGTTTCGCCTGGGTCGTGATCGACCGGTCGGTACGTGCCGCGAACGGCTCAGCTGACGTGGGGTACAGCTCGGCCACCTGCTCGTCGGTCATCTGGGCGAGCAGCGCCTTGCCGAGTGAAGTGCAGTGTGCGGGGGCCAGAGTCCCCGTCCGGGCCACCACGCGCAGAGCGCGTTCGGATTCCACCCCGTCGACATAACGGACCTGGGTGCCCTCCAGCGTGCCGAGATGGACGGTCTCGCCGGTCTCGGCGGCCAGCTCCTCCATTGCAGGACGGGCCTGCTCGCGAACGTTCAGGGAGCCGACGACGGCCAATCCCACCTCGACCAATGCGGGGCCCGCGATGTAGGCGCGTGTGACCGGCTCCTGCTGCACGAAGCCGTGGTGGGCGAGCATGGCGAGCAGCCGGTGGGCCGTCGAGTGCGCCACCCCCAGGTACTTGCACGCATCGGTGAGCCGGACCCTGGGCTGCTCACGGAACAGCAGCAGCAACAGCAGCGCGTTGTTGACCGAGGCGATCGGGTATGCGGGGCCGGTTTCGCTCTCCGGTCGCGTCTTCTGCATAGAAGAAGAGTACCGCCCGCGCCGTTTCGGAGTTTGCCAACGCGACATTCGCATGTGGCGCTGCGAAAGTGATGCTTGACACAGCGTCCCGGCCCTCCTGTTCTTTCTCACAGCAGAAGTCTTTTCCACTCTGTAGACATCGCACGAAGAGGGACGCATGGATCAGGACATCGATCGGCGCGCCGACGTAGACGTCGCGCGAAACGGCAAGGCCGAGCACGTCCCGACCGCCGACACCGCCGAGCAGGAGCCTGCCGACGCCGACCAGAAGCGCGACATCCGGCTGACCCGCCGTGTCCACGTGGTCCTCGGCCTGGTGATCGCCGTGCTCGGCGCGTGGCTGTTGCTCAGGAGCCGGGCCGAGCTGGCGTTCCGCGGTCCGAACGGCGAGCCGGGACCCGGCTACCTTCCCGTCCTTCTGACGCTCTGCTTGGTCGGTCTGGGCCTCGCGCTGTCCGCGGTCTGGCTATGGGGGCCGAAGGCCCGCACCGGCGAGGTGCCGACACTCTCGCTGTCGCCCCGGCACATGGCCCGCGCCGTCCTGGTGTGGCTCGCGTTGGTGGTCTGCGCTCTCTTGATCGAGCCGCTCGGGTTCCTCCTGGCCGGCGAGGTACTGGTCCTGCTGATGATCCGTCGTGGTCGAGCGGATCCGGTCAATCCCTCTGATCGTCACGCTGCTTCTGCTGCCGCTGGCCATGTACTTGCCCGCCATCACCCCGACGAATCTGCTGTGGTGCTGTCACTGCGTGACGGGCGCACCCTCGAACGTCACGTCGCCCACAATCTGGGCACGCCCGACAACCCGATGACCGATCAGCAGCTCGAGGACAAGTTCGTCGCACTGGCCACGCCCGTCCTCGGTCAAGCCCACACGCAACAGCTTGCCGAGGCGTGCTGGAAGCTGCTCGAACTGGACGATATCCGAGCGGTTCTCAACCTGACGGTCCCCGGCTAGGCCGCCGCAGGCTCGAACGTGCGCCGCAGCAGTGCGCATTGGCTCTTGAAGAACGACTGTGACACTTGCGCTTTCGGCACGACGCCGTCGAAGCCGTGGAACGCGCCAGGGACGACCTCGACCTCGCACGGCACACCGGCGGCCTTGAGCCGCTCGGCGTAGGCCAGGTCCTCATCGTGGAACAGGTCGAACGTGCCCACACCCAGCCATGCAGGCGGCAACCCACTGAGGTCTTCGCGCCGTGCGGGCACGGCCACCGCCGGGTCCGCGCCGCCGAGGTAGGCGGACCATCCGTACTTGTTGCTGGTTTTGTTCCACAGCCGAAGTCCGGGATTCTCTGGACCTTTGCGGTCGACGGTGCGGTCGTCGAGCATCGGATACACCAATAGTTGTGCCGCAAGGTCGATTTCGCCGCGGTCGCGGGTCAGCAGCGCCAGCGCTGCGGCGAGCCCCCCGCCCGCGCTGGCACCCCCGATGGCCACTCGTGAAGGATCGACCGAGGGCAACCGAGTCAGCCACGTCAGCGCCGAGTAGCAGTCCTCCAACTGCGCGGGATACGGATGGTCAGGCGCCAGCCGATAGTCGACAGATGCGACCGTCGCGTCGAGTTCGCGCGCAAAGCGGCGGCAGACGGCGTCGTCCTGTGCCGCTTTCCCGATCACGTACCCGCCGCCGTGGATCCACAACAGCGCAGGAGCCTGACCCGTAATGCCAGCCGGACGGAACAGCCGAACCCCGACGCCAGAAGCCAGCGTCAGCAATTCGACGTCCCTGGGATTCCGTCGCCACATCAAACGCTCGGCCGCGCGGATGAAGGGCACCGTGACCGGTGTGACGATCTGCTTGGGGATGTAGCGGGCAGCTTGGCGCAGATCGGGATGGAATTCGGTGGGCGACACCCGACCAGTATTACGTCAGGCGAGTCTCGAATGCGATGCGGTCTCCGCGGTACAGGGCGCGCTGCTCAGCGACTAGCACCTCAACGGACCAGGCCGCGAGTAGCGCACCCGGACGCCCGTCACGCCCTCGTTCCCGAATAGTAGGCGCAGGTCCCGTGCGGCTTCAGGACTCGCAACGTGCCACGCGAGCGGCAGGCCCGCTGCAACGGCGAGGTTGCACTGGCGCGTCGCCTGGTTCACCGAGAAGCGCACGCGTTTGAGCGTCATCGACTGGATCGAGCCGAGGACGTCTGTGGGAGTTCCCCCATGGGAGCAGGCATCGCCGTTGTGACAACCGTCGTTTTCGCTGAGCCCTCGTTTGCTGGCTGGCATCATTGGCTCGTGTCCAAGGCAGTTGTCGGTCGTTCGGCGGAGTTCCGCGCGATAGCTGATTTCCTGGGCTCGGTGAACGACCAGCCGAAGGGCCTGCTGGTGGAGGGCGAAGCCGGTATCGGCAAGACGACGCTGTGGCTGGCCGCGCTGGAGCAGGCCCACGACCGCGGTTTCCATGTGTTGTCCGCCCGCGCATGGGAGGCCGAGTCCGTGCTGGCCTACGGAATGGTCACCGACCTTCTCCGCGATTCCGATGCCGAGGTACTGGCCGTTCTGCCCGACGTCCAGCGAGTGGCGGTCGACCGAGTTCTCATGGGAGACGTCAGCGGTGGACCACCGACGGACCAACAGGTAGTCGCCGCGGCCCTGATGACCATCGTCGAGACATTGGCAAGCGAGGCGCCCGTTCTCATCGCGATCGACGACGTGCAGTGGCTCGATCCGTCCAGCCAAGCGGTGGTGTCCTTCGTGGCCCGACGGCTGAGGGGACGGGCCTGCCTGATCGCTACCGAGCGCTCGGAGCCCGACCGCGAAAGCGTGCTGTCATGGCTGCAACTCGGCACACCGGATGGGATCAACCGAATCACGGTAGGTCCGATGAGCCTCGGCGGCGTGCACGAACTCGTCTCCGCGCGACTGGAACGGGCATTTCCGCGACCGACGATGGTGCGCATCGCCAACGTGTCGGGCGGAAATCCGTTCTACGCGCTCGAAATTGCGCGCGCGATCGACGGTAAGTCGACAACGGCGAACGTTGACCTGCCCTGCACGCTGGCGGATCTGGTGCGGATCAGGATCGGGCATCTTGACGCCGACGCGGCCAATGTTCTGCTGGCGGCCGCTTGCGTCGCCAATCCGACGGTGGAGATGCTTGCGCGGGCCACAGGCACCTCCATCGAGCGCACTACCGAACTGCTCGAGGATGCCGAACTCAACGGCGCGGTCGCGATCGACGGCAACCGGGTGCACTACAGCCACCCGCTGTTGGCCCACGGCGTCTACACCGACGCCGCACCCGCGCGGCGCCGCCAAATGCATCGGGCGCTCGCCGACGTCGTCACTCAGCCTGAGCTCAAGGCGCGTCACCTGGCGCTGGCCGCCTCCAGTAAGGATCCGGAGCTTCTGCAGGCTCTGGACGACGGCGCGAAGGCGGCCAGTGCACGGGGAGCGCCTGCCGCAGCAGCCGAACTGCTCGATCTGGCAATCAAACTCGGCGGCGATACGGCGAGCCGACGCATCCGGTCCGCCGGCCATCATCTACGGGCCGGTGACACTGACCGGGCACACGCCGTGCTGGTACCCGCTCTCGACGAGTTGACGCCGGGTGCGCAGCGGGCGCTCGCTCTGAATCTGCTTGCCGGACTGTGGGTGTACCGGAGGAGTTTCGGCGAGGCCGCAGACACTCTCAAGCGCGCCCTCGATGACGCGCAGGGTAACCCGCTCATGCTGGCGCAGACCCTGCTCATGCTGTCGTTCGCGCAGGCCAACGCCGGCGAATACGAAGAGGCGCTTTGCAATTCGGTGGAGGCGGTCAAGCACGCCGAGGCCGTGGGCATCCCGGTCATGATCAGCCAGGCCCTGGCCGATTGGCAGGTACTGAGTGCCCTGTGCGGGCAGGGGTTCGACGAGTCCAGCCTGCGGCGTGCGCTCGAACTCGACGATCTCGACGTCGACGTGCCGATCCCGTTCCGTGCCCACTCGGCCGCCGCCCAGCTGTTGGCGTGGGCCGGGCGCCTCGACGAAGCCCGCGACCACGTGCAGATCTTGCGTCGCCGCTGCATGGAACGCGGCGCCGACACCGACATGCTGTTCGTCTCCGTGTGGAGCACGTTGATCGACGTGTGGCGAGCGGACTTCTCCGAAGGTGCGCACGCCGCGGCCGATGCCATCGAACGCGCGGAGCAGATCGGCGGCGACCACGGACTCGTCATCGCGCTCACCGTGCGCGGCCTCGTCGCGGCGTACACCGGACGCGAGCAGGAGGCCCGAGCCGACGCCCTCGCCGCCATCGAAGCGGCGGACCGGTTCGGTGCGCCGCTGCTCGCGGAGTGGCCACGCATGACGCTCGGATTCCTCGACGTGTCGGTGGGCGACCATGAACGGGCGCTCGACGACCTTCACCCGCTGATCGCGAATTTCGACTGTCTCTGCAGCATGGAGATCATCAAGGCCTGGTTCATTCCCGACGCCGTGGAGGCGATGGTCGCCGTCGGTCGGCTCGACGAGGCCGAGCCGATGGTCGCGGCGCTGGAAAGCCATGGCAGCAGGTTGGATCGAACCTGGATGCTGGCGATCGGGGCCCGATGCCGCGGGATGCTGATGGCAGCGCAGGGCGATGTCGATGGTGCCGAACAAATGGTCCGCAAAGCACTGGCCGAACATGACCGGCTGCAAATGCCGTTCGAACGCGCGCGCACGCTGTTACTCCTTGGGCAACTGCAGCGCAGACAACGGCAAAAGCACGACGCCGCAGCGACTTTGGGTGAGGCGCTGCAGGTGTTCCAGGAGCTGGGAACACTACTGTGGGCCGAACGTGTCAGCGCAGAACTCGAGCGGACCAACGTCAGTCCGATCCGCACCCTCGAACTGACGCCGTCGCAGCGGAGGGTGGCCGAACTCGCTGCCTCCGGCCTCACCAACCGTGACGTTGCCGCCAAGTTGTTCGTCAGCACGAAGACCGTCGAGACCAATCTGTCTCAGGTCTATCGCAAGCTGGGCATCCACTCCCGGGCCGAACTCGGCCGGGTGATGAGGTAACGGGCTATTTGAGTAGCGGATCGCGAGGCAGGCCGAGGATCCGTTCGGCGATCGTGTTCCGAGTGATCTCCGACGTGCCGCCCGCGATGGTCATGGCCCGGTTTCCCAGATAGCTGCGCAGCAGCTTCGGCGCCTGGCCGACCACGGGTGCCGAACCGGCCAACTCCATGCCCAGTTCGGTGATTCGCTGACCCGCCTCGGCCACCAGCAGCTTGGTCACGTTGCCCTCCGGCCCTGGCTCCGCGCCTGCGATGGCCCGACTTGCCCTGCGCAGGTTCAGCAGCCGCAACGTATGCGTCTCGGCGATGGACTCGCCCGCCCGCCGCACGTAGTTCGCCCCGTTCGGTACGGCGTCGAGCAGCTTGACGAGGTCATCCGGGCTGAACCCGACCGCACCGCCCGAACCGCCGCCGATGGAGATCCGCTCATTGCCCAGTGTCGCGCGGGCCACCAGCCAGCCGCGGTTGACGTCGCCAACCACATCGGAGTCCGGAACGAACACGTCGTCGAAGAAGACCTCGTTGAAGTGAGAATCGCCGGTGATGCCGCGCAGCGGATTGACCGTCACGCCAGGGGCTTTCATGTCAATCGCCATCATCGTGACGCCGGCGTGCTTGGCCGCCTCGGGGTCGGTGCGAACCGTGGCCAAACCCCATTGGCAATACTGCGCAAGGCTGGTCCACACTTTCTGGCCGGTGACACGCCAGCCGCCGTCGACCTTCTTGGCGGCGGTGCGCACCGCGGCGGCGTCCGAACCCGCGCCGGGCTCGGAGAACAACTGACACCACATCACCTCACCGCGTAGCACTGGTTCGACCCAGCGCTCGCGCTGGTCGTCGGTGCCTGCCTGGGCAATCGTGAGCGCGACCCAGCCGGTGATGCCCATATCGGGCCGTTCGACGCCGCTGAACTCCTCCTCGATGACCAGCTGCTCGAGCACGTCGGCCGCCCGGCCCCAGGGTTCGGGCCAATGCGGCACCAGGTAGCCGGACTTGACGAGGAAGTCGCGCTGTTTGTCCTCGGGCAGCGAGCGCACGCTGGTGACGGCCTCGCGGGCCTGGCTGCGGTGGGCCTCCGCCTCGGGCGGCAGCGTGAACGACGCGCCGTGCGCCTGACCGCTGCGCTGGCCCTCGACGATATCGAGGAGTGGGTCGGCGCCGTCCTGCATGATCGCCGCGAGCGTGCGGGCGCGTCGCAGGTAAAGGTGGGCGTCGTGCTCCCACGTGTATGCGATGCCGCCGTGCAGCTGAATGTTGTTCTGCGCGTTGAACACCTGGGTGCGGATCGCGTGTGAGGCGGCCACCGCGGCGGCGAACCAGGCGCTGTCCAGGTCGTCGGCGCGTGCCGCGTCCCAGGTGGCCGCGGTGGTCTCCTCGGCGTTGACGAGCATGTTCGCGGCGTGGTGCTTGACGGCCTGGAAGGTGCCGATGGTCCTGCCGAACTGCTCGCGCACCTTGGCGTAATCGACGGCCATCTCCAGCGCGGCCCAGCCGACGCCGACC
>JAVRPX010000365.1:0-3128 GCA_032161985.1 Mycobacterium sp. | reverse complement strand
GTACACGCGGGTGCACACGCCGCGGCGCTGCGGGCTGCCCTTGAGGGCCGCGGTCTTCACCTTGGTGATCTTGTCGCGGCGACCCTTGCGGACCAGCTGCTGAATGGTTGGCATCTACCGGCTTTCTCTGTTGCTGTGCTGTTTGAAAAGTTCTGTTTAAGTTCTCTGTACTGCAGTTATGTCCCGCTCGCTTACCCCGCGACCGGGTGTGTCGCATGCGCCCGCCGCGAAGATTTTCTCTCGGCTTCGTGGACACGCGAATTGGCCCGGCGTGCAGGCATGCTTGTGATTTTCACGTCTGCAAGCGCCTTATTTGCCAGGCACGATCGTCCACAATACCAGGGTGGTCGCAGCGCTCCAAACCCGTCTCTCGGGGCCTAACCCCAGGTCAGCGCTACCGTCTCTCCATCCCGGACGCGAGCCGCATCACCATGTCGGTGAACACCACGTCGGTGTCGATGCCGGTCATCGCTCCGGTCATCTCCAGCAGGACGAAACCGTGCATCGCCGACCAGAACTCCAGCGCCGCGTAGAACGCGTTGTTTCCGTCAAGGCCATAGGAGGCCAGCACCGAGATGACCGGGGCGGCAGCCGCCCGGGTGGCCTCGGTGAACTCGGGGTCATCCCCACCGAGTGGCATCCGGGTGAACGCCGAGTAGCGGCCGGGATGGTGGTGAGCGTAGCTGCGGTACGCGCTGGCCATCGCCGTCACCGCGTCGTCTTTGGTACGGCCCTGGCCCACGGTGTTCAGCATCTCGATGATGTCGCCGACAACCCGCATCCGAACGGTGCGGCGCAGGTCTTCAAGGCTGTCTACATGGTTGTAGAGCGACGGGCCCTTGGTGCCGAGCTGGGTGGCCAGCGCATTGATGGTCAGCGCGTCCCAGCCCTCGCGATCGAGGAACGTCAGCGCCGCATTGACGATGGAATCGCGGCTCAACCTGGTCGGACGTGCCGCCGGCCGAGCTGCCATGTGAGGTTCGCCCTTCGGGTCGTCGGGAAGACCACGAGATCGGGTCAGCGAAAAACTAACACCTCTAGTTTCCCTGACGTCAGTTGACGCGCTCCTGACTGAGCTCGGCGAGTTGGCCGGTGATCGTGCACAGATCGGGCAGCATCGCCGGATTCATCGTCTGGATCGACCAGGCGATGACGTCGGTGCCCTTGGCAACGTAGATGCTGCACGCGTTGGCGTCGTAGGCCTTGAAGCCCTTGTTGCCGTCGATCGACAGTTCGGTGAGCGTGCGGCCGGCCTGCTGTTCCAGCGACCGTTCGGTATCCATATCGCTGCCGCGATACCACCAAGTGGAGATGCCCATTCCCGCGCCGAAACTGCCCAGCACCGTGTTCTCCTGCCAGAAGCACCCGGCGTCGCTGACGACGGCCTTGGTGAACATCGACGATCCGACGGCCCTGTTCACGTCGGCGTCGGTGATCCCGTTGCAGTCCGCGCTGCGGAAACCGCCGCCCGGTGGTGGCGGCGCGGGTGAGGTGGGCGTCGCCGGCCGGTCCGACGGGCCGCAACCGACCAGCAGGGCCGCCACTGCGACAAGCGCGGCCCAGCACCGCGACGGCGACTTCGGGACGGCCATGATCACATGTCCGACTGCAGGGTGGCGGTGAGCAGCTTCTCGGCGTCGGTGCAGGGATCGCCGTTGTGCTGGCCCCGGAACTGCACCCACCAGCTGAGTACCCCGGTGCCCGCGGCCGCGGTGGCCGAACAGGCTGCGCCGGTGATGTCGCGACGCGCCAGAAACGCCTGATGCCGTTCGACGACCTTCTCGGTGACCGTCGCGCCGCGCTCGGTGGCAAGTGTGCGTTCGCGGTCGAGGCTGCCCGTCTCGTACCAGAAAAAGGTGACGTCGACCATTGCCGAGCCTCGGGCCAACACGTACTGGCAGACCGCGCCGCTGTAGGGCCGCACGATATGGTCGGCGCCGATTGCCTGCTGGATCGAGCCGTCGACCAACAACCCACACCGGTCGTCGACATATCCATAGCTGCGGTTGGGATCGGGGACGGCGAAAGGGGCCCGTCGCGCGGTCCCGCTGACGGTCTGAGAACACCCTGCGACGGTCACTACCGCTATGACCGCCACGACAGCAACCGGGTTGACACGCCAACGCATCGCTGAACACGCTACCCAGCACGGTCGACGAAGGCGACTCGTGCGAACTACTGCCACGATGGTCGTCACGCGACGTACGCTCTACCTCCATCGGGGCTCACCGACCAAAGGGGACCATCGTGATTTCGAAGGCTGTGGGCCGATCGCTGGCGGCGTGCGCGATTACGCTCCCGGCGGCGCTTGGCGTCGGAGTGCCCGCGGCCCATGCGAAGAACGGCGACACCCACATCACGGGTGTGGGCATCGTGCAAACCCTCGACTGCAACGAGTCGACGCTGATCGTCGTGGGAACGAGTAACACGATCAACGCATTGGGTTCGTGCTGGGCGGTCACCGTCCAGGGTTCGTCGAACGTCGTCGTCGCCGACAACATCGTCGACAACGTCATCGTGTACGGCAGCGACCAGACGGTGTTCTACAAGAACGGCGAGCCGGTCGTGTGGGACCGCGGCCGCGAGCTGGGCATGACAAACCGGATCGATCGGGTACCTGCCTGATATGCAGACACGCGCCATAATCGCAGGCTTCGCGATCGCGGCCTGCGCAGTCGGGCTGGCCGGCTGCGGCTCGGGGGGCGACAAAACCCCCGCCCCGACCGCGACGGCGGGGTCGTCCGGCGCAGCGGTCGAAATCGGTAACACGATCAACTACGGGTCGTTCGGCACGACCGCCGACCTCGATTGCGCGAGCGGAAAATCGCTGAACGTCGGTGGTTCCAACAACACGCTGACCATCAAGGGCACCTGCGCCAAGGTGAACATCGGCGGCGCCGACAACAAGATCACCCTCGAGACAGTCGACAAGGAGCTGTCCGTCGTCGGCCTGAACAACACCGTCACCTACAAGAACGGCGACCCGAAGATCAACGACACCGGCTCGGGCAACAAGATTTCGAAGGGCGGAGCGCTAGGCGCTCGCCCCGTGCCTGCCCGCGCCCGCTGCGAATCGGGCCGCGCCTTTTACTGACTCGGCCGCGACGCGTGAGATGCTGCCGAACTCG
>JAVRPX010000364.1:0-4854 GCA_032161985.1 Mycobacterium sp. | reverse complement strand
ATCGCCACGATGTGGGGGCCGATCCTGACCGTCGCCGACATCATGGTTGCGGCGCCAATCCTGTTGGCGGCCAATGATGGTCGATTTCCGCGTTGGCGTGGGATACTCGCCGCGGTGTTCGCCGTCGAGCAGTTGATCGAGACGATCACGATCATCGGCCCGCCGGCCAGCTTCATCTCCCCCGGTGGGGCGATGAACTTCTACCTCGGCGGGCCGCTGTTCATCATCTTCTTCCTCGCCCTCGGGGTCGCCCTGTCCCTGGAGCAGTCGGAGGAGGATCAGCCGGCAACCGTCGAGGAATCGGCTGACTAGTCGAGTTCGAACCGTCCCTCGCGGAGTCGGTCGAGCGCCCGCCCGTCGGTGAGCTCCGGCCGATCCTCGGGGTTGTGCCAGTAATGCCGCACCATCCAGTACAGCGCCGCGCCCCGGGGTACATAGAGGTCGGCGCCTTCGATGATTTCCTCGCTGCCGTCTTGCAACGACAATACGATCGCCTTGCGAGTTCTCTTTGTCTCCGCCCTGTCAGTCACTTTGACGACGTCATCCCAGGCGAAGGACTTCGTAAAGGCGACATTTGCGTTTTCGATCCCTGTGGAAGTCAGCTTGAGGTAGCCCATCCCTCCACGCCGATAGGCCGTGAACAGTCCGGAGATTGCGACTATCACCGCAGACGCCATCAGCGCCGGCGAGAAGATCTGCATGCCGCGCGACATCGGAATGTCGATGTCGCCCCTGGGCGCGAAGATCACGAACATAACTCCGCTAGGTATGATGGCCGCGAATCCCGCGAAGCAGAGAACGCTGAACCGTCTGTCCGGCAACACTTTCGTGCCCGTCGAGTCGCCCGTAGCACGAAGCGTCGTCCGCCCGTACGAGGCCAGCATCAACGCCCCACCCGTTAGCCCGATGAGGGCCACCCATCCGATGGTGAATGCGGTGGTCAGATAGTGGCCGCGAAGGGTGGCCGCGACACCCCAGTAGACCATCGGCGCGTTGAAAACGAACCAACCGAGTAGGACCCATCTGAAGGTACGGCGTCCGTCTCGCCAGCCCTTGGGTTCAGGAAGCGTCAGTACGGACACACCACATTCCCAACGAACTTTCCGAGGTCAGCACCACCGAACGCCCCTCCGACACCGATCAAAAACGCCAGTGCGGGTATAGCTATTGGCGCTCCTGGGCCAAAGAACGTACCAGCATAAGCGCCGAATTCCGCACCGCCCCAACCACCTCCAGCACCCGCAGCGCCAGCAATGGACGCGATGCACGCGTCGCGTCCGGTATCGGCCATCACCATGTCGAAGACAGTCGTCGCCACTCCAAGTGCAGGACCGCCGAACTTCGCTGCCTTACCGACGTTTTCAACCGATTCCGCCGTGAGCATCGGCAAGCTGCCGCCGTGAACGATGTGTTTCTCCAGACCGGAAAGGGCTGCACCGGATGAGTTCGAGATGTCGTCGATCAGCTCGACCGGTACCGCGCTGTGCCTGCCCGACGCGGTGGTGAATCCAGCGTTGCGATATCCCGTCGGATCCATCGACATCGTGAAGTTCGACCCGTCTGGCCACGTGACGGACGTGTAGTCGCAGTCGTTTCCGAGGTCGTGCCACGAACTGGATCGCGAGACCTCGTTCCCATGCTTGTCGGACTGCTCGACGGTGATGAAGTTCTGCCTGTCCGGCCACTCGAACGGATCATTCCTGGTGATGACTTGCTTACTGCCGTCCTGCATGACGACGGTCGTCACCTCTTCCCCGTACTGGTTCTTCGATTCCGTGACTTCTCGAATCGAGATCGACTCGTCGCCGGCCCGAATCGCCTCCTGCCCAATCATTCCGACCGGCGTTCTCGGGTCCGGAACTTGATCTCCTGGGCGCTGCCGCGACGGGAGCATCATCGAAGAGGGATCGGACGTCATGGGTCCAGCCTCCACGAAGCCGAACCGGCCTCCGGCCGCCACGACTGCGTTCGCGGTCTCGTCGTCGGCGTTACCGACGGCGGTCAGCATTGAGTTGATGGTGGCCTGCTCCTCCTGCGCGAGCGCTTGAAGCTGAGCCAGCTTTTCGGTGGGCATCCTGACGGGGTCGATCAGGACCACCCACTGGTCGGTCACATTCAACTCGCCTTGGTCTACTTGGTCCGCCTTGTTGAGTAACGCACCACGCGCTGAGCCGATCATGCCGCTGCCGTTTTTCAATGCCGAGGCGACGGCGTTGGCGTACTCGGAGAATCTCGAAGCGTCGCGGCCCGCACGCCCGAACATCTCGGCAGCCGCTTCGTGGGAGCGTCCCGACCACGCCTTCGTCTCTGGCATGCGTTGGCATGCGCTGTCGATTCCGGTCACCGCCCCGGACACCGTCGCTGCACCAGAGCTGATCGCTTCTGACGACGCGGCCAGTGAATCAGGGTTCCAGCCTTTAAGAGTGGTGCGAGAAGGCAGCATCAGCTAGAACAGGCCATCAAATTGGCTTGCCAGCGCGTCGTCTGTGACTTCGAACCGGTCGCCGGCACCACGCACCGCTGTTCCCATCCTTGTGACGTTCTGCGCGAGCCGATCTGCCACCTGAGAGAAATGCTCGCCGACGGCCCGAACCGCCCATTGGGTTGTCGAACCGGCGAGCCCGTCTGCCGCGGACGCCGTCTTATGGCCGACGTCAGCAGCGGTGACGGTGGCGGCAGCGATGTCGACCTGTGCTGCGAACGCGCGTAGGACCTCTGGATCAACCAGCACTTCTAGACTCCGCTCCGATCTCCACATCTGGCAACTCATTGATTGTCCAGCATGGAGAACACCTCGACCGGCACCAATTAGGCCGACGACGGCATCGTGCCAGGTGGGGCGAAGTGCGGGCGGAGCGGAGCTATCCGCGTCTCAACGAGCCTGCGTTGGCCTTCTTGCGGGGGTGCTCGCTTTGATCGTCGCCTTGATCGTTGTGCTTGAGCCCGGTCTTCGGCTTCTTTCCGGCCGGTTCCGAAGCGGCAACCTTCGGCGTATCGCTATCCGCTGTTGCCTCTGAGGTCGTTGTGACACTTGACTTCTCGGCGGGCTTCTTCTTGGCAGTCAAGCGGGCATCTGATGGCTTGGGCTCGTCGGTCTTGACCGTCAGCGTCGTAGTCGTGGTCGTCGCCGTCGAAGGGAACGGATCGGCCAGCGAATTGCGGATGTTCGTCACCGCGGTGTTCACGGCGGAGACCACGGGCGCGCTAGCGGAGCCGATGACCTGACCCGCCCGCGTGGCCCCGGCCGCCAGCGCGGCCGCGGGGTCGCCCGATTGCGCCAGTTCTTGCGCGGCGGCGTTGGGGATCTGCACGACGCCGGCCAGCAGTAGTTCACCGGCCTGAAACGCCACCGCCGTCGTGACATCGACCGCCGATACCGCCAAGACCTGCGCTATGTTTCTGGCGCCCGTCGGGGTCGTCGGCGGGCCCACTGGCTGATTGAGGGCGCCGAGAATGTTGGTCCGCCCATTCTGTACCGCCTGGATGAACTCACCCGGTGTCAGTACCGTCCCACCGACGTTGAACGCCTCGACGATGGCGACGTCAAGCGCATGAAAGGCCTTCGGCACCACCAGAAACACGTCGTTGTTGATGAGCGGTGTCACCGCAGCGTCCGCCGGGCCGGTGACCGACGCCGCGGCGGAGCCGATCGCCTTGAATATGTTGCCCGTCGACGTGAGCGAGCCGAGAAACGTTGCCGGAGCCTGCACAGCGCCCGTCGGCACCGTGATCGCACCCTCGAGCGCATGCGTGCAAATCAGGCTGCAGTACTGGAACTGATTGCGGATGAAGGCCAGTGGGATCGCACCGAGCGCAGGTGCGGCCGTCAGCCGCACGTCGCGCACAACCGTCGGAGGTGCGTGAGGTTCCGGTGGTGGGGCCATTGGCGCGATGGCAAGTGAGCCGATCCCGATCGTTGCGATGCCGACAACGACTGACGAACGAATACGCGCCTGCATACTGCCCCCTATGCGGTTGGTTGCACCCTTTTCACGGGCGGCACGGCCGAAAAGTTCGAATTTCGATGAAGCGATCGCCGTAGGATTCGACGGGTGGACGGCGTGCACGATCTCGGCGGCCTCGACGGTTTCGGCCCCGTCGAGCATCAGACGTCTGAGCCGTTGTTCGCCGAAGATTGGGAGCGGCGCGCCTTCCGCCTGATGATCGGTTGGATCGCTGCGCAGAGCGTCCCCGGCGGGCGCTTCCGTCATTCGATCGAACGCATGGCGCCGGAACACTACCTTTCGGCGCCGTATTACGAACGCTGGCTGACCGGCGCTACCACTATGGCGGTCGAATCGGGTTTTACGACGCCAGAGGAGCTCGAGCACCGCGCCGGAGGGCGCTTTCCGCTGTCCCGGCCTGACCGCGGCGTACTGCCCGAGGACCTCACCCCGCGCACGAAGCCGCGCTACTCGGTCGGCGACGAGGTCAAGGTCCGCGCATGGCATCCGCCTGGTCACACCCGCGCACCCCGCTATGCGCAGGGCAAGCGGGGGACGATCGCGCGCTTCGACGGCGCGCATGCCATCGACGACATCGCCGCGCACGGCGGCGGATCCGTGGCCGACCCGCTGTATTCGGTGCGCTTCACGTCACGTGAGCTGTGGGGTGAGGCGGGCACCGACGACGATGTCATCCACATCGACCTGTTCGAGCGCTACCTCGAGGATCCGCAATGACGGCTGACCATCATCACCCCACGGAAATAGCGCCGATCGAGGCGCGGGTCTCCGCGATCGAGTCGGTGCTCGTCGAAAAGGGCATCCTCGACACGGATGCGCTCGACGCGATCGTCCAGCACTTCGAGGACAACCTCGGCCCGATGAACGGCGCGAAGGTGGTCGCGCGGGC
>JAVRPX010000363.1:0-3330 GCA_032161985.1 Mycobacterium sp. | reverse complement strand
GGCGTCGCACCCGAGGGTTCGCCGCCGGATATCGAGTACATGCAGACTTATGCCAGCGGTCCGACAAGCCAGGTCAACTCGATCTTGTGGCCCAACCCCGCATACGGCAACAACATCACGGTCTTCGGCCCCGAGGTGAAGGCGCTCGCCGGGCGCTACCTCGTGCAGATGCTCGACGACATCAGGGCACTGCCCGACCCGGATGGAGTCGCAGAGTCACTTCTGGCCAGCATCGAGCTGATCGTCCCGCACCAGGCAAACAAGACCATGGTGGTCGACCTAGCGACCGGCGCCGGTCTGTCCCCGGATCAGCTGTACTTCAACATCGAACGGGTGGGGAACGCCTCCTCGGCGAGCATTCCGCTGGCGATCCACGACGCGGTCCGCGACCAAGTAATCACCAGGCCGACCCGGGTTTTCGCCCCGGGTTTCGGTGCCGGCGCGGTTGCTGGCTACGCGGTTCTCCGAATCGATCCTGCCGTCATCGCGCCCGACGACCAGGCGGCTGCAGCCGGCGAGTCGGCCGCGGTAGACGAGTCGCTCACCCTGCTCGCCGGGGCCGATATGGCCCTTGCCTTCGGATAACAGCCTGTGTCGGTTGGAATTTCGGGCCGTCCTTGACGGGCAGGGTTACCCCATCATCGAGCTTCCGATTCGAGAAACTGCTCCACCAGTTGGGCCACAATGGCCGCCGGGCCGGGCTTTTGCAGATCATGTCCGGCCTGGATCGTGACAAGGCGGGCGTTGCGGATGCGCGCCGCAAGTAGCCTGCTGTTCGCCGGCGGGACGGCCGTGTCGTGGTCTCCGCAGATCACGAGGGTGGGTGCATCGATGCAACCGAGAACGGGGATGCTGGACCAGGTCGAGATGGCGGCGAGCTGCCAGAGCAAGCCCAACGGATCAGGTCGGGGCCACGGTGTTGCGCGGCTCGGCGCAAGCAAGATGCGGGTTGCATCGCGGCCGCGGCCTGGAACGGCCCCGACACCACAGGACGTCGACAGCAGCACGAGCCGGTTGACGCGTGCCGGATGGCCGACCGCGAGCTGCTGTGCGACTGCGCCGCCGTGGGAGAACCCGACGACATCCGCTCTGTCGATGCCGACTGCATCGAGGACTCGTGCAGCGACATCCGACAACATCGGCATCGAGTGCGGAACGACCGGAGTTTCGCTCGCGCCGACCCCGGGACCGTCCAACGTGATGACAGTTCTGCCTCGAAGCGCGCCGGCGAAACCCGTCCAGCTCTCCATCGGGCGGGACAGGCCGTTGAGTAACAACACCGGATCACCCGATCCGGTGGTCCGCGCCGCAATGCGTAGACCGCGAATCGAAAGGACGAATGCTTCCGAGTCGACGGTCTCCGGCGAGTGGGTCACGTGGTGGCCCGGACGTAGCTACCCGGGGCTTTCTCGATAGGCGGATAGTCGTCGTTGCCCTGATGTTCGGGCGCGGGAATCATTTCCCCGCCTCGTTCGGCGATCCACGCGGTCCAGTCCTGCCACCAGGTGGCTTCCACCAATTGCGCGTCGGCTTTCCATTCCAACGGGTCGTCGGGTTGGCTGTCGTTTACCCAATGCTTGGCCTTGGGTTTGGGAGGATTGACGATGCCGGCTATGTGGCCGGACGAACTCAGGACGAACCTGCTCTTGCCACCCAGTAGCTGCGTGGTCTTATAACCTGATGTCCACGGCACCACATGGTCGTCCACAGCCGCCAACACGTAAGTGTCGACGTCGACAAGGCCGGGATCGAGACGATTGCCGTCGATTTCGAATTCACCGCGGGCAAATTCGTTGCGCAGATAGCATGAGCGCAAATACTCCGAATGCATCCGGGCCGGCATACGGGTCGAGTCTTCGTTCCAGGCCAGCAGGTCGAACGATGGTGGCTTGTTTCCGAGCAGCCAGTTGTTCACCACGTATTGGAAGATCAGGTCGTTTGGCCGCAACGCGCTGAAGGTCCGTGCCATGGTCGTCGAGTCCAGGAAACCCTTCTTCAGCATCTCCTTCTCAAGTCCCGCGACCGTTGCCTCGTCGGTGAACGTGCCGAGCAAACCCGGTTCGGTGAAATCGGTATGGGTATTGAGGAATGTCGCGGACTTGATGGATTCATCACCTCGTGCCGCGTTGTGGGCCAGCCCCAGTGCGGTGAGCGTTCCACCCAGACACACCGACACCGTGTTAACCGCGGGGGCACCGGTGATGTCACGAACGACTCGAACGGCGTCCAGCGGTCCTTGGAACAGGTAGTCGCGGAATCCGAGTTCGCTCATCGACTTATCGGCATTGCGGTAACTGATCGCAAAGCACGTATGTCCGTGTTGGACGGCCCACTCGATAAGACTCTTGCCCGGTGCCAGATCCATGATGTAAAACTTGTTGATCCACGGTGGGCAAAACAGCAACGGAACCGCGTACGCATTCGGAGTCTGCGGCGAGTATTGGATTAACTCGATGAGGTCGCTGCGGTAGACGACACTCCCGGGCGTGGCACCCATGTTGACACCGACCTCGAAGCCGGAGCTGTCGACTTGCGACGGCCATCCACCGTTGTGGCGAAGATCGTGCACCAAGTTCTTGAGGCCGCTGCCGATGCTCTTGCCGCCGGTGTCGAACGCCTTGCGGATCGCCGCGGGGTTGCCGGCCAGAGTGTTCGTCGGGGCGAGCGCATCGACAAGAAACTTACTGGCGAAACGCGCCTTCGCTTCCCGCGGTCCGCTCGCTCCGGCGGTGTCGAGGAGTTCGGCGACAAGCTGGCCAAACAACAAATACTGCTGGGCCAGCAGGAAGTACGCCGGATTCTGCTGATAGGCCGGATCGGAGAACCGCTTATCGCCAGGGGCGAACGCGATGGGACCGGGATTGTCACGGCCGATCGCGCGTTCGACGGCTGCTCGAAACGCCCCCACAGAACCCCAGAACAGGCGTGCGTTCGCAGCGATGATTCCGGCCGGATTTTGCAGCGTCATGCCGGCGGCGGCCAGCAGCTCCCGGACCAGGGCGGCCGGATCGGCCACGGAGGTGACATTCTCAGCGATCCCGACCAGGTCGAGAACGGGACGTGAAGAGGAGCGGGCGGGCGCGTCTGACGACGTCATGGGGCCTCCTTCGGTTCGGCGAAGCGAATCCCCTGTTGGCTCCGATGCTTTAGTCAGTATGCGGCGGCGAAGGGCTCGCCCACATGTGAATGTGGAACCCGGTCGGGCCGGTGTCGAATGTTCACGCTCTATACAGCGACCTGCGAAACACTGCGACTCGAGGGTCCGCGCCCCGAACCTGTTCGGGGAGCTTCACTGCATACTTGACGAAGTTCAGACATCCGCCAAATCGT
>JAVRPX010000362.1:0-7520 GCA_032161985.1 Mycobacterium sp. | reverse complement strand
GCGATGTGTTCTGCGACGCTCGGCACCAGTTGTAGGACAGAAATGGTCCTAAACGGTGTCTAACGTCGCCGCTATGACCAATAACCACGGCTACGTACTGCCGTTCCGGATTGAAGTTGAGCAGGCTGCTATTGATCGGCTGCATCGTCACCTCGACGAGGTACGTTGGCCCCCAGCGCTTCCCGGCGAGGGCTGGGATGCGGGCGTGCCGGTGGCGTGGTTGCGCGAACTCAGTGAGTACTGGCGCAACGACTACGACTGGCGAGCCGCCGAACGTGAACTCAACCAGATCCCGCAATTCACCACGATAATCGACGGTCAACGGATCTATTTCATGCACGTACGGTCAGCCGAGCCCGATGCGTTGCCACTGATCTTGACCCATGGATGGCCGGGCTCAGTGGTGGAGTTCCTCGACGTGATCGGCCCGCTGACCAATCCCACGGCCCACGGCGGTGACCGCGAGGACGCTTTCGACGTGGTGATTCCTGCACTACCCGGGTTCGGTTTCTCCGGACCGGTATCCGAATCAGGCTGGACCACAACACGAATCGCTACCGCGTGGGACGAACTCATGACGCGGCTCGGGTATGACCATTACGGCACTCAGGGCGGAGACATCGGCGCCGCTGTGGCTCCGGAGGTGGCTAGGATCGCTCCCGCTCGGGTGATAGGAGTGCACACCAACGGCGGTCCCGGCGGATTCCCCGAGGTACCGCTGCCTGAGGAGGTCATGGCCACCCTCTCGCCGATCGAGCGCGACCGGATCGCCCGCGTGGAGGCGTTCATGCGCGAAGAGTTCGGCTATATCGCCATCCAGTCCACTCGCCCCCAAACCCTGGGCTACGGCCTGATCGATTCCGCGGTCGGGCAGTTGGCCTGGATCATGGACAAATTCCGCGAATGGACCCACCCGCGCCAGGTTCTACCTGACCGCATTCTGAGCCGCGACCGCCTACTGACCAACGTCATGACGTATTGGCTGACCGGTACCGCTGCATCGTCGGCTTATGTCGGCTACGCACAGAGCGCATCCTGGGGCGCTCCCAAAATCAATAGTGGCGTGCCCACTGCGGCGATCGTGTTCGCCCACGACGTTGGGATCCGACAGCTCGCCGAAGCTGACAACACCATCACGCGGTGGACCGACCTCGACCGGGGCGGCCACTTCGCCGCCATGGAGGAACCGACGGCACTGGTGACTGATATCCGCGAGTTCTTCAGGACCCTACGATGATTCGGCGGCCACGCACTGGGTCACACGGACCCCGCCACGCGCCGCCGCGCTGGCTCAAATCTCTCAACACGGCGTTGCTGCTCATTCACCGGTTCGGGGGAATGCCCAGCTTGCACGTACTGACCGTTACGGGCCGAGCGACGGGACGCCCTCGAAGCACCCCGGTCACCGTAGTCACCGTCAACAACAATCGCTACCTCCTCGAAGGCTTCCCTGGAGCCGACTGGGCAGCCAACGTCCGAGCCGCCGACGGACGTGCCCAATTGTCTGTTGGTCACCGCATCGAGCACGTCGACTTAATCGAGCTCGACCCGGCCGATGCCCTTGTCGTGCTTCGGCACTGGCCACGCCAAGCCGCCACAGGCGCCCGGATCATGCGCGATGCAGGCATCATCGACGACATCACCCCCGACGCCTTCGCCGACCTCGCCGGTAGATGCACGGTCTTCGGCATTCACACCGCCGCGACACCACCTCGCCGACGAACATAGATCGGCCAAAACTTGACTCGTAGCAAGATCGGAGGCCCGCATGGGTCGCCTGGCGAACCGGCGGGCCGAACTCCAACGCGTCTCGGGTGCCTTCCCACCGCCGTACCGCAGTAGGGGCCCGGAACCGTCGTGAGCCGAATGGCACATGGGACACGTCCTCTCGGCGGCCCGCGATGAGCGCGGCGTGTTCCAACACGAAGGCATAATGGTAGATGCCCCAGTGCTGCGGCGAGCAGAGCGCATCGTCTCACTAGCTCCACACCCAGGAAGTTAGCGGACAGGCCTCCCACCAGAGGTTTTGCTCTGACCGCCTCCGCGCTGAGCACCTCACGGTTTGGCGGCGGAACATGCCGTCACCCAAAAGGAGGCGGTATGGCTGAGGTATCTGCGGCGTCTGACGTGCCACTGGCCGTCGACATGGAGCCGGTCCAACTTGTAGCCCCCGACGGGACTCCAACGTCTGAGGATCGCTACACGCGCGATTTGCCACCCGAAACGCTGAGTTGGCTCTACGAGCTGATGGTCGTCACGCGCGACCTCGACGGCGAATTCATCAACCTGCAACGCCAGGGCGAGTTGGCGCTGTTCGCGTCGTGCCGCGGCCAGGAGGCCGCTCAGATCGGCGCGACGGCGAGCCTGCGCAAGACCGACTGGTTGTTCCCCCAATACCGCGAGATCGGCGCGTTCCTGTTGCGCGGCATCACGCCGGCCCAGATGGGTGCCGTGTGGCGGGGCAAGTGGCACGGCGGGCTCGGATTCACCGAGCGGTGTTGCGCACCGATATCGATCCAGATCGGCACCCACGGATTGCACGCGGTGGGCGCCGCGATGGGAGCCCAGCGGCTGGGCGAGGATTCGGTGACCGTCGCATTCCTCGGCGACGGTGCCACCAGCGAAGGCGATGCGCATGAGGCGCTGAACTTCGCCGCGGTGTTCAAGGCGCCATGTGTGTTCTTCGTACAGAACAACCAGTGGGCCATCTCGACGCCTGCCAGCCACCAGATGGCGGCGCCGTCGATTGCGCACAGGGCGATCGGCTACGGGATGCCGGGCATCCGCGTCGACGGCAACGACGTGCTGGCCTGCTACGCGGTGACCGCCGAGGCCGCCCAGCGGGCCCGTGAAGGCGGCGGCCCGACGCTGATCGAAGCCGTCACCTACCGGATGGGCCCCCACACCACGTCCGACGATCCGACGCGGTACCGATCTGACGAGGAAGTGGCCTACTGGGCCGCCCGTGACCCAATTCAGCGGTACCGCACCTATCTTCAGTCGGTCGGAGTGTGGACCGAGCGGCTGGAGGAGCGGGTCGCGGCAAAGTCGAAGCGATTGCGAACCGAACTGCGCGAGTCGGTCGTCGATGCCGACGACTTCGACGTCGCCGAGATGTTCGACACCGTCTACCACGACATCACCCCCGAATTGGTGCGACAGCGCGAAGAACTACTGACCGAGTTGGCGAAGGAGGCGTGAAATGACGCAGATCATCGAACGACCGGCGATGAACGGCGACGACACGCCTGAGCCGTATTTCACAGCAGTGCCGATGGCGCCGACACTGACCATGGCGCAGGCGATCAACCGCGCGTTGCATGACGCGATGGCCGCCGACGAGCGGGTCCTGGTGTTCGGCGAGGACGTCGCCAAGCTCGGTGGCGTGTTCCGGGTGACCGAGGGGTTGGCCGAAACCTTCGGTGAGCAACGGTGTTTCGACACCCCGCTGGCGGAGTCGGGCATCGTCGGCATTGCGATCGGAATGGCGATCCGCGGTTTCATCCCTGTGCCCGAGATCCAGTTCGACGGGTTCGCCGCGCCCGCGTTCGATCAGATGGTCAGCCATCTGGCCAAGTACCGGATGCGTACCCGGGGCGATGTCGAGATGCCGGTCACGATTCGCATTCCGTCGTTCGGTGGAATCGGTTCGGTCGAACATCATTCCGAGTCCACCGAAAGCTATTGGCTGCACACCGCGGGCCTGAAAGTGGTGGTGCCGTCGACGCCGTCGGACGCGTATTGGCTGCTGCGGCAGGCGATTGTGAGCCGCGATCCGGTGATTTATATGGAACCCAAACGGCGGTACTGGGCCCGTGAGGCCGTCGACACCTACACGCCCGCATTGTCGATCGGACGGGCCGCTGTCCGGCGTATCGGCGCGGACGTCACAGTGGTGACCTACGGCTCGCTCGTCGCGACCGCACTCAGCGCGGCGGAACTCGCCGAGCAGCGCGGCTGGAGCCTTGAGGTCATCGACCTACGCTCGCTGAACCCACTCGACTTCGACACCGTCGCGGACTCCGTGCGCAAGACCGGCCGCGCGGTGGTGATGCACGAAGGACCGCGCACGCTGGGCTTCGGCGCCGAGTTGGCGGCCCGTATTCAGGAGGAGCTGTTCTACGACCTAGAAGCACCGGTCTTGCGCGCCACCGGGTTTGACACGCCCTACCCGCCCGCCCGACTGGAGAAGCTGTGGCTGCCGGGCCCGGACCGGCTGCTGGACTGCGTCGAGCGGGCGATGGGACAGCCGTGAGCGCCGTGAAGGAGTTCCTCGTCCCTGACTTGGGCGAAGGTCTCGAGGACGCGACGATCACCGGCTGGCAGGTCGCGGTCGGTGACGACGTCGAACTGAACCAGACGTTGTGCACGGTGGAGACCAACAAGGCCGAGGTCGAGATTCCCAGTCCGCATGCGGGCCGGATCGTGGAGCTGGGCGGTGCCGAAGGCGAGACGCTGGCCGTCGGCTCGGTGCTCGTTCGCATTGCAACGGCTGTGGCCGAGGCCGAACCCGTAGTCCCGCCGCCGAGCGCGAACGGCTCAGTGCGCAAACCGGTTTTGGTCGGCTATGGGGCCGACGACGACATGGACAGCAGCAGGCGAGGATCGGTCGGTGAGCGCCCGCGGGCCAAGCCGCCGGTGCGAAAACTGGCCGCAGAGTTGAACGTCGACCTCTCCCGGGTGACGGGCTCCGGCCCCGATGGGGTGATCACGCGCGAGGATGTGCTCGCCGCCGCGGGGAGGTCGGCGCCAACCCCGGAGATGGTGGCCGTGCGCGGCGTGCGGGCCGAGATGGCTCACCGGATGACGTTGTCGCGCAGGCAGATACCGGATGCACACGCCGGTGTTCAGGTCGACTGCTCGGGCCTGTTGCGGTTGCGTGACCGCATGCGCGACACCGCTGATGACGAGTCGCCTATCACGCCGTTCGTGCTGACTCTGCGGCTGCTGACGATCACGCTGCGCCACCACCCGAATTTGAACTCGACGTGGCTGGACACCACCGACGGGCCGCAAATCCACTTGCACTCGGCGGTGCATCTGGGGTTAGGCGTGGCCGCGTCGCGAGGGCTGCTGGTGCCCGTCGTCAGCGATGCGCAGGACAAGACCACGCGGGAGCTGGCGGCCGTCGTCGCACGGCTCATCCGCGACGCGCGCGCAGGCACACTGAAACCGTCGGAACTGCAGGGCTCCACGTTCACCGTTTCCAACTTCGGCGCGCTGGGGCTCGACGAAGGCGTGCCGGTGATCAACTATCCGGAGGCGGCCATCCTCGGGATGGGCTCACTGAAGCCGCGCGCCGTCGTCATCGATGACGAGGTGGTTGCGCGGCCGACAATGTCATTGACGTGTGCCTTCGACCATCGCATCGTCGACGGCGCTCAGGTGGCGGCGTTCCTTTGCGAGTTGCGCGACCTCATCGAGGCGCCGGAGCTCGCGCTGCTCGATCTCTAATCAGCAGGGGTCGCCAGGCGGTGTGTAGTACGGCTCACCCTCTACGGTGTAGCACGGAATCTCGCCGGGAACGTACGGATCGGTGGCCGCCGCTATGGCCACGCCGGTCGCCACGTCCCCGGCGATGTTGGTGCAGCCACCCACCCCGACATGGCGTCCGTGCGCGCCGGCACATATATCGGCCTGCGCCACCGGTGCAATGGCCACCGGCACCACTGCCGCCGCCGCTGCGGCAGTCATTAGCACTGCTGCCAGCTTCTTCATCTCATGCTCCTCTTGCCGACCCGGCCCGCCTCAGCCTAAGCCGCATTCCTGACGCCCGGGTCATTTTCGCTTGGCGGCAGCCAGTCTCTTGGCGAACTCCGGTGAGGTGATCGAGGCGGCCTGAGGCCCCAGCTCGGTGTCCACCGCGATCCGGTGCTGTTCGGTGTCGACGACGCCGGGGTTGGCCGTCGCGCGCATGGATGCCTTGGTGGCGATCACCACGTCGCGGGGTGCGGCGGCCGCTCCGGCGGCGAGTGCTCGTGCCGCCGCGACGGGATCGTCGGCGACCTTGAGCGCCAGCCCGTAGCGCACCGCGGCCTCGGCGTCGAAGCGCATGCCGAAAAGCAGTGAGGCGCGGGCCGTTTGCGGACCGACGGCGCGCTGCAGCATCCACGTCGCGCCGCCGCCGGGATGGATGCCCAGCTTCTGGAATCGCGGATCGAAAAGCGCCGCCGGACCGGCGATCCGGACGTCGGCGGCCAGTGCAAGGTTCAATCCGGCACCGACGGCCGCGCCGTTGACCGCGGCGATCGTGGGCAATGCACAGTTGGCGACCGCGAGGAAACCGTCATAGATGCCGCGCAAGCCGTCTTCGGTTGCGTCGCCAAGCGCGGTCAAGTCGGCGCCTGCGCAGAACGCCTTGCCTGCGCCGGTCACGATGAGTGCATGCACATCGGGGTTGGCTTCCGCCGCGTCGACGGCCGCACGGAGGGCGGCCGAGATTTGCTTGGTTACCGCGTTGCGGCGTTCTGGGTCGTTGACGGTGATGAGGGCGACGTGATCGTCTACCTGGGTCAGAACTGGATCGGACACGGCCTCAGCCTAGTGACCGGATGCTGGAGCCAACGCGAAAGGGGCCCCATCCCTTCGGATGTGACCCCTTCGCGCTCAGACTATTTCGTGCTGCGCCGCTCAGCCGCCCGGAGGGGGCACCAGGGGCGGTGCACCCGGCGCCGGAGGTGGGACAGGTGCGCCCGGCGGTGGCGGCGGGTCGGGCTGGAACTGAGCCAATCCGGGAGGAATGTTCGTTCCTGGCGGCGGTGCGGTACCTGGCAGTGCCTCACCGAGCTGTTCCTGCGGCATCTGGCCCAGCAGTCCGCCCTTGAGCATCCCGGCGCGGTACATGTCGACGTACCGACCCAGCCACTCCCGCTTGTTGACGTCCGCGTTCTCTTCGCCCGGAGCGACGTCGAACTGCTCGCACTTGCCGGGTGCCGAGGGCACCAGGCACTGCTGCACTCCGTAGGCGTTGTTGAACACGTTGAGGTTCGGGACCGCGCCCGGTCCCACACCCGGTGCCGAGGGAATCGCATTCTGGCCCAGCACGGTGGTTTGATCGAGCCCAACTACCGGAGGTGCTCCGAGCGCGGCCGGATTACCCTCCTGCCCGTTCTGCGCCAGCACCCCAAACCCGGCCGGGCCCAGCGGCGCGCCGACCCCTGGAATCATCGGACCTGCCGGTGGCGGCGGTGCCGCGGGATCAACGGCTACTGGCGCCGGGTCCGGCGGCGGAGGTTCGTCAGCAGCGGCGGTCGCCGCAAATGCGACCGCCGCTCCGACGCTGATGAACCCGGCTGCCGCGAGTTTCGCCGCGGCCACTCTCTTTCGTGTCGAATCCATCCCCGACGTCAGACGGCTTTGGTGACGCCGTAGTAGGCGACCACGTCGTCGGTATCGGTGGTCGAGCTTGTCAACGTCGCGTACGACCGAATGAACGATTGGCCCACGCAGCCATCGACCTTGATGTGCGTGTCCTTCAGGGTGACGCGGACGGGCGCGGCCTTGAAGGTCTTCTTGTCGAC